>NZ_JANJGQ010000129.1:0-216 GCF_030847595.1 Pseudoalteromonas sp. 20-92 | reverse complement strand
CTCAGTTGGTAGAGCAGTTGACTTTTAATCAATTGGTCGATGGTTCAAATCCATCATGACCCACCATTCTTTATTACATGTAATAAGATTGGTTCAATCGGCGGATTTACGTAAGCTTGTTTATTTTAAATAGGTGCATGAGCGGGTCATTAGCTCAGTTGGTAGAGCAGTTGACTTTTAATCAATTGGTCGATGGTTCAAATCCATCATGACCCA
>NZ_JANJGQ010000128.1:0-216 GCF_030847595.1 Pseudoalteromonas sp. 20-92 | reverse complement strand
ATTCACATAACTTGCATCAAAGTAAGGATCAACGCTAATGCCTTTTTGTAACGACTTTATAGCGCCGTTTATGTCTTGTTTATTAAGCGCGAGCATACTTTGATTGATGTTACCTTCACCGCGCCATGTATTTACAGTATTAGCGTGTGCAAGCTCTATAATTGATTGATTAAGCCCATTTAACTGCGCTGTTGTTTGGCTTAGGTTTTGCGCTGC
>NZ_JANJGQ010000127.1:0-218 GCF_030847595.1 Pseudoalteromonas sp. 20-92 | reverse complement strand
TTATGATGGATTTGAACCATCGACCAATTGATTAAAAGTCAACTGCTCTACCAACTGAGCTAATAACCCGCTCTATGTACTTATTCAGTTAAGAATTAAGTTTACGTAAATCCGCCGACTGATGCCAAACAGTATTCACAAGTAATAAAGAATGGTGGGTCATGATGGATTTGAACCATCGACCAATTGATTAAAAGTCAACTGCTCTACCAACTGAG
>NZ_JANJGQ010000126.1:0-220 GCF_030847595.1 Pseudoalteromonas sp. 20-92 | reverse complement strand
AGCTCAGTTGGTAGAGCAGTTGACTTTTAATCAATTGGTCGATGGTTCAAATCCATCATGACCCACCATTCTTTATTCCTTGTGAATACGGTTTGGTATCAATCGGCGGATTTACGTAAGCTTCATTCATAATTGAATAAGTGCATAGAGCGGGTTATTAGCTCAGTTGGTAGAGCAGTTGACTTTTAATCAATTGGTCGATGGTTCAAATCCATCATAA
>NZ_JANJGQ010000125.1:0-224 GCF_030847595.1 Pseudoalteromonas sp. 20-92 | reverse complement strand
CTTATCAACCCTTGCCAGTCAAACGCGTGATAATACCCAAACCTGATGGCGGTGAGCGAATGCTTGGGATCCCCTCTATTATCGACAGAGTGATCCAACAAGCCATTGCTCAAGTGATCAGCCCTTATTTTGAGCCTCAATTTTCATCGCATAGTTATGGTTATCGAGCTCATAAAAGAGCCAGTCAAGCAGTGAACCATGTTCAATCTTGTGTTAAACAAGGC
>NZ_JANJGQ010000124.1:0-224 GCF_030847595.1 Pseudoalteromonas sp. 20-92 | reverse complement strand
CTTATCAACCCTTGCCAGTCAAACGCGTGATAATACCCAAACCTGATGGCGGTGAGCGAATGCTTGGGATCCCCTCTGTTATCGACAGAGTGATCCAACAAGCCATTGCTCAAGTGATCAGCCCTTATTTTGAGCCTCAATTTTCACCGCATAGTTATGGTTATCGAGCTCATAAAAGAGCCAGTCAAGCAGTGAACCATGTTCAATCTTGTGTTAAACAAGGC
>NZ_JANJGQ010000123.1:0-229 GCF_030847595.1 Pseudoalteromonas sp. 20-92 | reverse complement strand
GCTAAAGTAATTATGGCTTAAAAAAGTTAGGCAGGGATCAGTGCGTTTAACTTGACAGTGGGAGTCATACCAACGCCTTGCTAAGAGGCGAAAAATTGTTGGCTAAAATTAGCGACGAAGGAGCAAAAAGCCAACTGTTTTTTGTCCTTTTGAGCAACTTATAGTTACTCCGTTCCATTAATTAATGTATTTACCTATCTCATTAATACATGGAATATGCTTCTGTTGA
>NZ_JANJGQ010000122.1:0-232 GCF_030847595.1 Pseudoalteromonas sp. 20-92 | reverse complement strand
CGTGATCAACAGAAGCATATTCCATGTATTAATGAGATAGGTAAATACATTAATTAATGGAACGGAGTAACTATAAGAAATTAAACTAGGACAAATAACAGTTGGCTTTGCTCCTGCGTCGCTATTATAGCTAACAATTATTTGCCTCTGAATGAGGCGTTGGTGCGTCAAGCTAAGCTTGATCCATCTTGCAGGGTGCAAGTCCCTGTCGGGCAAGGTCTAACTAACCTCC
>NZ_JANJGQ010000121.1:0-233 GCF_030847595.1 Pseudoalteromonas sp. 20-92 | reverse complement strand
AGTTAACTAAATGGCACTCAATGGTACTGCTACCATTGTTTTTTTACTTTTGAAAACTCTTGATAAATACAATGTATTCATCAGAATTTTATTATCAGCTTTTCCAAATTTTTAAAGAGCATATTAATTAGTTATCCCAAAGGGACAAGCACTAATTAACAATCATCTGTGTGGACACTACGAACAAATAAGTTCTAAATCGTATAAGGAGGTGATCCAGCCCCAGGTTCCCC
>NZ_JANJGQ010000120.1:0-238 GCF_030847595.1 Pseudoalteromonas sp. 20-92 | reverse complement strand
TCCGTTCCATTAATTAATGTATTTACCTATCTCATTAATACATGGAATATGCTTCTGTTGATCACGAATATTTGAGCGGAAACAATTAATGTTTGTAACAAGACTTTCGGATCAACAGGAGTTATTTGTTTCAATACGCATACTCAGGGATTGTCGTAATACCGACTATCTATAAGACCTGCGAGAAACACTATTAGCCTCTATTTATTCTTTCACTTTACCTCTAGGAGGCCCAAAA
>NZ_JANJGQ010000011.1:0-128193 GCF_030847595.1 Pseudoalteromonas sp. 20-92 | reverse complement strand
TTAGAACTCAATCTGTACGAGTGCCCACACAGATGATTGCTTTATATTGTTAAAGAACGTTTTGAGTCGCTTTAGCGCCTCAAGGGATGCGAATAATACACCCTTTATTTTTCGAGTCAATACTTAGTTTTAAACTTTCTTTTTAGAAGATTCAAAACCGAAGTTTTATTTAACTCTCTGAGTAGTTCGTGCCTCGCTATGCTTCGGCGTTTCCCGTCTCAGTGGGGTCGCATTATAGGGATATCCGAAAACAGATCAACCCTTTTTTGAAGAAAACTTGAAATAATGTGCTGTTCGCTGACTATTTAAGCTAAACGGTCAAAAACAACACTAAACAGTGTGTCTTTACTAGTTTATATAGCTAGTTAAGTATTAAAAGCCATAATCACCCTTTCGAAATGGGATCCATTCGAATCCTATTCATAATAAATGATCTATACCGCTACACAAAGTTCAAATTGCTTCTTTATAAGGAGTAACAATTAGATAAGGCAAATACAAAGAGCATTCTTGAATTGACTTGCTATGCTCTACGTGAATTTAGTTCGGTTTAAAAAATGGAACTATTTAAGTCTGTGGCCGTTGAGGCTCAATAGAAAGTGTAAGATGTTAAATATCAGCTAAATTTAGTGTTTGCTCATTTATTTATTATGAAGCCAATTCAATTAGCCGTCTTGAGTTTAAAAAAGTCATTAGGATAGTTAATAAACCACTCTTGATGAAAAGATATCGCTGATAAAAGTTTTAAATGAATCCATATAAGCTTATAAAATAGGAACTTTAGGAAGAAATATTCTGTTGGAGGGGACTTAATAAATTTTAGGCAAGAAAAAGCCGAGCATTGCTCGGCTTTTAGGTTTCTTTAAGACTTACTCTGCAGACTGTGCGTCTTCTTGAACTGCTTCGCTAGTCGCTGGGCGACCAACTAGTTCAATATAAGCCATTGGTGCATTATCACCAGTACGGAAGCCACACTTAAGAATACGAGTGTAACCACCTGGACGATCTGCATTACGCGGACCGATTTCACTGAATAATTTACCAACAACTTCATTATCACGCGTGCGAGCAAACGCTAAACGGCGATTTGCTACACTGTCAGTCTTAGCCAGTGTGATTAAAGGTTCAATTACACGACGTAACTCTTTCGCTTTAGGCAAAGTAGTTTTGATGATTTCATGTTTCACCAAAGAACCTGCCATATTGCTAAACATCGCTTTACGATGGCTACTGTTACGGTTTAATTGACGACCACTCTTACGATGGCGCATGACCCTATCCTTCTAACTAAACTAATATAGTGATTTAGATTATTCAGCTAAACTTGCAGGCGGCCAATTTTCTAGGCGCATGCCCAGAGAAAGACCACGTGAAGCTAGCACGTCTTTAATTTCAGTTAGAGACTTCTTACCTAGATTAGGCGTTTTAAGAAGCTCAACTTCAGTGCGCTGAACTAAATCACCAATATATTGAATTTGCTCGGCTTTCAAACAATTTGCTGAGCGTACTGTTAGTTCAAGATCATCAACTGGACGAAGTAGAATAGGATCGAATTCTGGCTTCTCTTCTTTCTCTTCTGGCTCAGTTACATCGCGTAAATCTACGAATGCATCTAATTGCTCAGCTAAGATAGTAGACGCACGGCGGATCGCTTCTTCTGGATCTAAAGTGCCGTTTGTTTCCATATCAATGATTAATTTGTCTAAATCTGTACGTTGCTCAACTCGAGCTGATTCAACCGAGTACGCAATACGTTCAACTGGGCTAAATGATGCATCAAGCAACAATCTACCAATTGGACGCTCATCGTCATCAGAGGATAAACGACTAGATGCCGGCACATAACCACGACCACGTTCAACACGAATACGCATGCTGATCTCGCTGTTATTTGTAGTTAAATTACAAATAACGTGATCTGGATTAGCAATTGTTACATCGCCATCGTGCTGAATATCAGCCGCAGTAACAGGGCCTACACCAGATTTAGTCAGGGTCAGAAAAACTTCATCTTTGCCTTCTAACGTTACTGCTAAACCTTTAAGGTTTAATAGTATTTCAATGATGTCTTCTTGAACGCCTTCTTTCGCGCTGTACTCATGTAATACACCGTCGATTTCAACTTCAGTTACTGCACATCCAGGCATAGATGAAAGTAATATACGGCGTAAAGCATTACCCAGAGTATGGCCAAAGCCTCGCTCTAATGGTTCTAAAACTATTTTAGAACGCGTTGGGTTGATAGCGTCGATGTCGACTAACCTTGGTTTTAGAAATTCTGTAACAGAACCCTGCATTTTATCCTCTCTTAACTCTTAACTTTACTTAGAGTAAAGTTCGACGATTAGTTGTTCATTAATGTCCGCAGACAGGTCTGAACGCTCAGGTAGACGCTTAAAGCTGCCTTCCAATTTCTTACCGTCAACTTCAACCCAAGTCGGCTTTTCACGTTGCTCAGCCAACTCTAGAGCAGCGATGATACGTGCTTGTGTCTTAGACTTCTCACGGATTACAACAGTATCTTCTGGTGTAATTACGTATGAAGGAATGTTCACAACACGACCATTAACTAAAATCGCTTTATGGCTTACTAACTGACGTGCTTCTGCACGTGTGCTAGCAAAACCCATGCGATATACAACATTGTCTAAACGTTGCTCTAAAAGCTGTAACAAGTTTTCACCTGTGTTGCCTTTAAGGCGAGCAGCTTCTTTGTAGTAGTTACGGAATTGCTTTTCTAATACACCGTAGATACGACGTACTTTTTGCTTTTCACGTAATTGTAAACCGTAATCAGATAAGCGACCTTTACGAGCGCCGTGCTGACCAGGTGCAGTCTCAAGTTTACACTTAGAGTCGATAGCTCTTACGCCGCTCTTAAGGAACAGGTCAGTACCTTCACGACGACTCAGCTTGAGCTTAGGGCCCAAATATCTTGCCATGTTATTTCTCCTAACCTATTGTTAAACGCGACGTTTCTTCGGTGGACGACAACCATTATGTGGTATTGGCGTCACGTCAGTAATGTTGGTAATACGGTAACCAGCAGCATTCAAAGCACGTACAGCAGATTCACGACCTGGACCTGGACCTTTGATGAAAACTTCTAGATTCTTTAAACCGTATTCTTGAGCAGCAGTACCTGCACGCTCTGCAGCAACCTGAGCAGCAAATGGTGTAGATTTACGTGAACCACGGAAACCTGAACCACCGGCAGTAGCCCATGATAATGCATTACCTTGACGGTCGGTAATCGTTACAATAGTGTTGTTGAAAGACGCATGAACATGAGCCATACCATCAGCAACTTGTTTTTTAACCTTTTTACGACGAATTGGTGTCTTAGCCATAATACTATCCCCTTATCGCTTAATAGGCTTACGAGGACCCTTACGGGTGCGCGCGTTAGTCTTAGTTCTTTGACCACGTAGTGGTAAAGAGCGACGGTGACGTAGGCCACGATAACAACCAAGGTCCATTAGGCGCTTGATATTTAAAGTAACTTCACGACGAAGATCACCTTCAACAGTGTACTTGCCAACTGCATCACGCAGTACGTCAAGAATTTCGTCTGAAAGTTCACCGATTTTTGTGGTTTCGGCGATACCAGTCGCTTCTAAGATAGCCTTAGAGCGAGTCTTACCTATGCCATAAATAGCTGTTAAACCAATAACTGCATGTTTATGATCAGGGACGTTAATGCCAGCAATACGGGCCACTAACACATCTCCTATATTCGAATTTGGTAATCATAAGTTTGAAAAGCCCGTAAGGATACTCAAACGAAGACCAAATTACTACTAAAAACACAGGCCGAGAAAACTCAGCCTGCACGACTGTTTACTTAGCCTTGCCTTTGCTTATGCTTAGGCTCACTGCAAATTACGCGTACTACACCAGCACGTTTAATAACTTTACAGTTACGGCATATTTTCTTAACGGAAGCACGTACTTTCATTGCTCAACTCCGTAAACTGACCTTATCGACCGTAGCCTTTAAGGTTCGCTTTTTTCAGCACAGAATCATACTGATGAGACATCAGGTGAGTCTGTACTTGTGCCATAAAGTCCATGATTACAACAACGATAATCAAAATTGATGTACCGCCGAAATAGAATGGCGTTTGCCATGCCATAGTCATGAATTCAGGCACCAGACAGATAAAGGTTATATACAAAGCACCTGCCAATGTCAGGCGTGTCATCACTTTATCAATGTATTTAGATGTCTGCTCACCTGGTCGAATACCTGGGATAAATGCGCCAGATTTCTTAAGGTTGTCTGCAGTTTCACGCGGGTTAAACACCAACGCTGTATAGAAAAAGCAGAAGAAGATAATAGCCGCAGCTAAAACAAGTGAGTACAACGGTTGACCTGGAGTCAGCGTAGTAGCAACAGCTTGTAATACATCAGCGACCGGACCTTCACCTTGGCCGAACCAGCTTGCAATTGTACCAGGGAACAGAATTATACTGCTAGCGAAGATTGGTGGAATAACACCCGCCATATTTACTTTTAGTGGTAAATGCGTGCTTTGAGCAGCAAATACTTGACGACCTTGTTGGCGCTTTGCGTAGTTAACAACAATACGACGTTGTCCACGTTCAAAAAACACTACAAGATAAGTAACAGCGAATACGATTACCGCAACCATCAACAGTACAAAAACATTCAAATCACCTTGGCGCGCCATTTCGACTGTCGAACCAATAGCAGACGGCAAGTTAGCTACAATACCAACAAATATTAGAACAGAAATACCGTTGCCGATACCACGTTCTGTTATCTGTTCACCCAACCACATAAGGAACATAGTACCAGTTACTAAACTCACCACTGCGGTGAAATAGAAACCCATACCAGGGTTAACTACTAACCCCTCCATCATGCCCGGTAAGCTAGTAGCAATACCGATTGATTGAATAGTAGCTAGCACAAGCGTGCCATAGCGTGTGTACTGGCTAATTTTTTTACGCCCTTGTTCACCTTCTTTCTTAAGCTCTATAAACGGAGGATACATATGCGTTAATAGTTGCGTAATAATCGAAGCCGAAATATACGGCATAATACCCAGTGCTAACACTGAAGCTCGCTCAAGTGCACCACCACTGAACATGTTGAACATTTCAACAATGGTGCCCTTTTGTTGCTCGAAGAAATCGGCAAGTACAGCGGCGTCAATCCCAGGGATCGGCACAAATGAACCTAGACGGTAAATTATGATAGCGCCCAATACGAAGAGTAATCGGCGCTTCAATTCCGAAAGTCCACTTTGTGCACTTTGTGTATCTTGACCTGGTTTAGCCATTAGTACTTCCTTAGTCTTCTACCTTGCCTCCGGCAGCTTCAATTGCTTCGCGAGCACCTTTAGAGGCTTTAAGGCCTTTAACGGTAACAGCGCGTGAAACTTCGCCAGATTTAACAACTTTAACGAAAAGAACGTTCTTTTTAACTAGACCAGCTGCTTGTAACGCGCTTAGGTCTACCACATCGCCTTCTACTTTAGCGATTTCAAAAAGGTTTATTTCTGCAGATACTAAAGATTTGCGAGAAGTGAAACCAAATTTTGGTAGACGACGTTGCATAGGCATTTGACCGCCTTCAAAACCAACGCGTACTTTACCGCCAGAACGTGACTTTTGACCTTTGTGACCACGACCACCAGTCTTACCTAGACCAGAACCGATACCACGACCAACACGTTTTGGAGCAGTTTTTGAACCTGCAGCAGGTGAAAGTGTATTCAAATGCATCGAATTAACCCTCTACCTTAACCATGTAAGAAACCTTGTTTATCATACCACGTACACATGCTGTGTCTTCTAACTCAACAGTGTGGTTGATACGACGTAAACCAAGACCGCGTAATGTAGCTTTATGTTTCGGTAAACGACCGATAGAGCTTTTTACTTGTGTTACTTTTACAGTTTGATTTGCCATGGTTACCCCAGAATTTCGTCTACGCGAAGGCCACGTTTTGCAGCGATAGACTGTGGAGAATTCATATTCTCAAGAGCCGAAATCGTTGCACGTACCACGTTGATCGGGTTAGTAGAACCGTAACATTTAGAAAGTACGTTCTGCACACCAGTAACTTCTAGTACTGCACGCATAGCACCACCTGCGATGATACCAGTACCTTCAGATGCTGGTTTCATGAACACTAGTGAGCCAGCATGACGTCCCTTAACAGGATGCTGTAATGTATTGCCATTTAGGTCTACGTTAATCATGTTGCGACGTGCCTTTTCCATTGCTTTTTGAATAGCAGCTGGAACTTCACGTGCTTTACCATAACCAAAACCTACTTTACCTGCGCCGTCACCAACTACAGTTAGTGCAGTAAAGCTAAAGATACGACCACCTTTAACTACTTTAGACACACGGTTTACCGCGATTAGCTTTTCAGCTAGATCAGGCTGTTGTTGCTTTGCTTCTACGTTAGCCATTGTCTACTCCTAGAATTGCAAACCGGCTTCACGCGCAGCATCAGCTAGCGCCTTCACACGGCCGTGATATTTAAAGCCACTGCGATCAAAAGCAATCTTTTCGATGCCTTTGTCAGCCGCACGTTCAGCAACCGCTTTGCCAACTGCTTGCGCAGCTTCAACGTTACCGGTGCCTTTAACTGTTTCGCTAATAGCCTTTTCAACAGTAGAAGCAGCAGCCAGTACATTACCCTCAGCATTTACTACTTGAGCATATATGTGACGTGGCGTGCGGTGGATAACAAGACGCGTTGTGCCTTGTTCAATATAATTTCTACGAGTGCGTTTAGCACGACGTAGACGAGCTGTTTTTTTATCCATCGTCTTACCTTACTTCTTCTTAGCCTCTTTACGGCGTACATTCTCATCTGAATAACGAACACCCTTACCTTTATAAGGCTCAGGTTTACGGTATGCACGAATGTTAGCAGCTGTTTGACCAACTAACTGCTTATCTACGCCCTTAACTAGAACTTCTGTTTGGCTTGGAGTTTCAATCGTAATTCCTTCAGGAACTGCGAAATTAACTGGGTGTGAGAAACCAAGTGTTAAGTCTAAAACTTTACCCTTAGCTGCTGCACGGTAACCAACGCCTACTAACTGAAGTTTCTTCTCGTAACCTTCATGCGTACCAACAACCATGTTGTTGATTAGAGCACGAGCAGTACCTGCTTGAGCCCATGCATTAGCTACGCCATCACGAGGTAAAGTTGTAATAACGTTGTCATTAACTTGTACTTCAACAGCGTTGTTGATAGTACGAGTTAGTTCACCGTTTTTGCCTTTAACTGTGATTTCCTGGCCTTTTAATGTAACTTCTACACCGGCAGGAACAGTAATTGGTGCCTTTGCTATGCGAGACATAGTTCCCCTCCGATTAAGCTACAAAACCAATGATTTCACCACCAACACCAGCACTACGTGCTGTGCGGTCTGTCATTAGGCCTTTAGAAGTTGATACGATAGCGATACCAAGACCACCCATTACCTTAGGTAATTGGTCACGTTTCTTATAGATACGTAAACCAGGGCGACTTACACGCTGGATATTTTCAATTACAGCTTTGCCTTCGAAGTACTTTAACTCGATAGAAAGCTCAGGTTTCGCTTCACTGTTAACAGCGAAATCTACGATGTAACCTTCGTCTTTTAGTACTTTAGCTAATGCTACTTTCAGCTTTGAAGTTGGCATCGTTACAGATACTTTCTTCGCTGATTGACCATTACGGATACGTGTAAACAAATCCGCGATAGGATCTTGCAAGCTCATAGTCTTACTCCCATGATTCTATTACCAGCTAGCCTTTTTAAGGCCAGGAATTTCACCGCGCATAGCTGCTTCGCGAACTTTAATACGGCTCATGCCGAATTTGCGAAGGTAACCATGTGGGCGGCCCGTAATGTTACAACGATTACGTTGACGTACAGGGCTAGAATCACGAGGTAAAGCTTGTAGCTTAAGAACCGCGTCCCAACGATCATCTTCAGATGTGTTAACATCTGTGATGATAGCTTTTAGTGCTGTACGCTTTTCAGCGAATTGAGCAACTAGTTTTGTGCGCTTAGCTTCGCGCGCTTTCATAGAATTCTTTGCCATAACCCTACCCTTATTTCTTAAATGGGAAGTTAAACGCTTCTAACAACGCACGGCCTTCCTCATCAGATTTCGCAGAAGTAGTGATAGTAATATCCATACCGCGTACACGGTCTACTTTATCGTAATCGATTTCTGGGAAGATGATTTGTTCACGTACGCCCATGCTGTAGTTACCACGTCCATCAAAAGACTTAGCACTTACGCCACGGAAGTCACGAATACGTGGGATAGCGATTGATACCAAACGCTCAAAAAAGTCCCACATACGCTCGCCGCGTAGGGTTACTTTACAACCAATTGGGTAACCTTCACGCACTTTGAAGCCAGCAACAGATTTGCGTGCTTTAGTGATTAGAGGTTTCTGACCAGAGATTGCTGCAAGATCAGCTACTGCGTGATCTAAAATCTTCTTGTCAGCTAGGGCTTCGCCCACGCCCATATTCAATGTGATCTTTTCGATCTGAGGGACTTGCATGACAGAGCTGAAACCAAACTTCTCTTGAAGTTCAGCTACTACTTTGTCTTTATATACTTCATGCAGTTTCGCCATCATTCTACTCCAACTATTAGATAGTTTTACCAGTAGATTTAAAGATACGTAATTTCTTACCATCTTCAATCTTGAAACCTACACGATCAGCTTTACTCGTTTCCGAGTTGAAGATCGCAACGTTTGATGCATCCATAGATGCTTCTTTCTCAACAATACCGCCAGCTTGGTTCAATTGTGGAACCGGCTTTTGGTGTTTCTTGATCAAGTTTATGCCTTCGACAAAGATTCGACCAGATTCAGTAACAACTGAAAGCACTTTTCCGCGCTTACCTTTGTCTTTACCTGCTAGTACGATTACTTCGTCATCACGACGTATTTTTGCTGCCATGATTGGCTCCTTACAGTACTTCTGGGGCTAGTGAAACGATTTTCATGAACTTATCATTACGAAGTTCGCGAGTCACAGGGCCGAAAATACGTGTACCAATTGGCTGTAAGTTATCATTTAAGATAACAGCAGCGTTGCTGTCAAAACGGATCAGAGAACCATCTGGACGGCGAACACCTTTTCTGGTACGCACAACTACCGCGTTTTTAACATCACCTTTCTTCACTTTACCGCGAGGAATAGCTTCTTTAACAGAAACTTTAATGATGTCGCCAATCGCTGCGTAGCGACGGTGTGAACCACCAAGGACTTTTATACACTGCACTTTGCGAGCGCCGCTGTTATCAGCAACTTCCAGCTGAGTTTGCATTTGGATCATGTTAATGACCTCCGGTGTAGTAATTACAACGTGTCTTAAATTTGTTTAAAATCAAGACATTTCGATTAAATCCCACTCAAAAACAAACGAGTTGTCTCTTAAGGGCGGGCAATTGTACCAGCATTGAGGGGGTAGCGATAGGTTATTTTTTAATTAATTTGGAGTGATGGGAAATTAAAGCTGAGTAATTCCGGCTATGTAGCTATTTTACAGGTGGTTACAAAACAAACAAGGCACCTGTAATGTGCCTTGCTTGTTTAGAGCGCAATAAATTAACCAAATAAACCTTTTAATTTATCTTTAATCTTATCTTTTGCTTTTTCTTTTGCCTTTTCTTTTGCCTCATCGACCTTTTGTTTAGCTTCATCTTTGAGCGCACTGCCAACGTCAAGCTTTATACCTACATCGTGGAAAGGGCCTTTTATGCGCAGTGGTATTTTAAAGCCTGTACTGTCATCAGTCGTTCCCTGTCCTTCAATCGATCCAACTATGCCTGTAACTAAACGGTAGTTAACCGTTGTTTGGGGTAAATCAACATCGCCTTCACCTGATATTCTAATAAGTGGGCTGATAAGTGATAGGTCGGTATTTTTGCCAACACCATTAGTAAAGTTGAAGCTTCCCGTTAGTGCAGAGAAATCTGTTTGCTCTGATTCTTCAAACCCAGTATCTAACCCTTCAGATGCTGCACCAAAGTTTCCTGAAATAAGCTCCTTACCTTTACGTACCATTTCAGCTATATTCGCGCCTTTTACAGCGCCATCAGCAAACTCAAACCCAAGTTTTCCGTTAAGCGCACCAATAAACGACTTTTGACTTTGGCCAGTTGTGCTTAGGTTCCAATTTAAAGAACCCTTACCCATTAGCTTGTCAAAACCTGCCGCATCCGCTAATAAAGGCTGTGCATCTATACCAGCTAAGTCAAAGTTAGTTGATATTCTATAAGGTACTTGCTGTGCGTTTACATTGATAACGCCTTTACCTGACCCTTCATAAGCAGAAAAGCTATCTAGGCTTAGTTTTGCAACGCTATTCTTTAAAGCAACAGTAAATTGATTTGCGCCTAATTTAATATCATTTGCTTTTAATCCACTTGAACGAATCACTACATTTGCATCTAGTGAATTTAATGCACTTAAATCAATTTTAGTGTCATCCCATACTATTGGCTCTGCAGGTTTATCTTCTTGCTCTACTGGCTCTTCTTGTTTTGCCACTGCTTCAGGTAGATACGGGTTTAAGTCAAGCATACCTAAATCAATATCAGCATTTACTGCTAAACGCTTACCTAGGTTAAGCTCGCTCTTACCTTTTATTTCCAATGCGTCTAACGTCGCAACTAAATCTTCTAAATTAAATTTCTCACCTGCTAGGTGCATTTTACCGTTTACACTAAATGCATTAAAAGCATTGTCTTTAGCGTCTAATTCTACACCTTGCCATTTCGCAATACTTTTAACAGACTCACCGCTTAGTGCTAACTGACCTTTAATATCTTGACCTTGCTTAGCGATACTCCCTTCGAACGTTAGATCAACTAAACGAGAATCTAAGGTTTGTTTAACGTTAAAAGTAGCACCTTCAATTGCTTTGGCAGGCGAATCTAATTTTATATCAAGCTCAAAACGCTCCTGCATATAAGTAATACCCCCTTTTACTTCTAATGTTTTACGAAGTGATGGAAGTAAAATAGCGAGTTCTAAATCACTAATCTGTTGCTTAGCACCTGTTTGCCCATCTAGATAGGTAAATGTGCCGCCATAAATAGCAACCTCACCTAACTCAATATCAAAGTTATCTGGAAGCTTTATTGCTTCACCTGATTGGCTTTGCTCTTTAGGTTGCTCTGCAACTGCATCAAACAACTGCCAATTAGCTTTACCATTTTTATCGGTTTCTAATAGGATATTTGGTTCGTTTATAACAAACTTATCTAATTTAAACTCACCACCAAATAATGAAAACCAAGGTATATGTACAGCAAGCTGTTTCATACTCGCCATGTCGGCGCGCGAACCTGATCCCATATTTGCAAAATGCACGTCGTTAAGTTCTAACTTTAATGCAGGGAATACGCTAAGTGTTTTATCACCTTTAATAGTAAGAGTGCGCCCAGTTGTTTGTTCTACCTGCTGCGATACTTTATTAAAAATAGTATCAGTAGGAATTAAAAACGGTGCGGCAACAATTAGTGCTATACATAATAAAAGTATTACACCTACAATTTTAAGTAAGGTTTTCATGATCGTCCTTTCAAACGTGCAAATAATGTTCTTATCATAGCGAGTGTTAGCTTTAAAATCATTGCTGAAGTTGTAAAAATGCTATTTAGTTTAACTTATCTGGCAGGATATGAATCCGTGCTGAAAATTTCAGCATAAAAAACATATAGTAGAGTACTAATGAATGGTTAATGCTATAAAAAAGTATTAACTAAATAATTCAATTTAGTGTTCTTGAAATTAAACATTGTAAATTTAATGACAATATCTCACAAAAACCTCAAATCAAAATAACTAATATTTACCTATAATTTAATCTTGATACATTGAAAAGTATAGATATTTATCCCCTGTCACTATTAAGCATTGAGGACAGCGCTGTTGTTATTGATGTAATTGCGCTAAAATAGACCAGCAAAAAAATATATATCTAATCCGGAGATTCTACAAGGCATGAAAAAACTGCTAATTTCACCGTCAAAAATGACGCTAGGCGAACAAGAAAATCAAATCTATCAGAACATTCTGAAGCAATCTTCAGAGTTAAGCCTTAACCTTATGGCCGTGAAAGTAGAAAACCACCCTGATGATTTTTTACCTTGGTGTTACGAACTATTAAATGCAAGTAGAGATCGTATGAACTACGATTTACTAGAGCCGCAACAATTACCTATACTTAAGAAGCTACACGATCAGCTTATTTCAGCTATCAGCTTTTTACAGGTTAAAACTTTACGTATTGCTCCGTGGCCTGTTGTAAGTGTATTTGTAGAACAACACAAAGACGTTATTGCTCTTGATGAACAGCTTCGCTTAGTAGACTACATTAAAAGCATTCGTGAACAATCTCTTAAAGATATGATTCCTGAAGATTTACTTGCGTTTAGCGGTAAGCATATGGCGTCACTTGATCCAAGCACATACAACTTTGATGTTGAATGGTTTGCCTCAACTAAGAGTGCAAAAAGCTTTCATCAAATGCTTAGCGATTTACCAGGTGATTTTGATGCAGCTCTAGCAAACATCCCACTTGAAGGTGATATCACTCAATATGAATACCAGCAATTTGTTGCTGCTTACTCAAAAGTGTTTACCGACAACAATGAAAAACCAACGCTAGCCCCTGCAACTCGCTTGCTAGCAATGCGCCGCCCTGATTTATTTACTCCGATTACAAATAATCGATTAGATGCATTATGTGGCGCTCTTGGAGTTCCAAAACTTAAAAATAGTGATTTTGAGCGTTACTGGCAAGATATCGTTAAAGGTATTCAAGCTATGTCGTGGTATAAAATGGCTAATGCAAGTAACGAACTAGAGGAACAGTTAGTTTCTATTAAAGCACTGATCCCATGTTTCTTTTATTATGCAGACACTAAAACACCTGACAGTTCAAACTACATCAAGTTACTTAGCAAGCCTAAGCGTAGTACAACAACGACAGGTAAAACTCAACGTAGAGGCAAAGAGTCTGCAGAAATTTTAGTAGACCGTGCTCTTGCTGCTGACGATATTCCTGAGCATATTCGCAGCAAACGAGACTCGATCATTAATGAAGTACAAAAAGGTCGAGGCGTTAACGAAACAATTAGTCTAATGCGTACTATTTTCGGCTAAATAAATCTAACCTAGCTGTACTTTAATGGTGCGGCTAGGTTAATTTATGCACCAGCAGCGTGCGAACACTTATTAAAATCACCTCAATAAAAAACACTACTCCTTTGTAAGTCATTATTTTTAAAATATAAAAATACATTTTAAAATAAATAAAACCAAGCTGGCACACACAGTGCACTATCTCCCCAGTTAAACAATAAAAATGCATCCAGTTAAAAGGTTAAAGCAATACATAATAAAACCTTGGCATGCAAAAATCATATAACGGGAAATGGACATGCTCAAACTAAAAAAAACAATTGCGATTAGCACCATCGCATTAATGGCTGCAACATCGGTAGTCTCAACATCGGTTCAAGCTGAAGTAACAGCAAATGCGGCAGCAACATCAAATTACTTATGGCGCGGCCAAGAGCAAACGGGTGGTGATGCGGCAATATCCGGTGGTATTGACTACGCTAATGAGTCTGGTTTTTATGCCGGCACTTGGGCTTCAAATGCATCTTGGGCTGACGAAATGACCTACGAGCTTGACTTATACGCAGGCTTTGGTGGCGACATTAACGAAAGTGTTAGTTACGATGTTGGTTATATTTATTACGCTTACCCAGACGCAGCTTCTGGAGCTGACGCAGATTTCTCTGAAATTTACGGTAGTATTAGTGTTGAAGGCTTCACGTTTGGCGCTTCTGTACTTGCAACATCAGCTGCAAGTGGTGACGGTACAGACTTTGGCGACTCACTTTACCTAACTGCTGATTATGGCTTTGCTGTCGGTAGTAACGGTACTGAAATGGCACTACATTTAGGTCATTACTCTGGTGATTTTATTGGTGACGACAATATCTTAGATTACGGTATATCTATTTCAAAAGACGGTTTTACTTTTGGTTTGTCTGATACAGATATAGATGATTCAGATATTAAAGCCTACGTAGCTTACTCTGTAGACTTTAACTTATAAAAAAGAATGTGTTACTTGCTGCAACACGAAGGGCCTTTTGGCCCTTTTCTCGTTTATAATATTACTTGAATGGCACCTTAGTACAACTTACTTCAACTGTTTTAGGGTACCAAGCCGGAGCAATTTGATTAACAGCCACCTCTGCCAAACCATTAGTAAACGATTTATACGTATGGACACTTTGCCATTCACCTTGTGGGCAATGAGTACTTAAATCTAACGGCTTAGATCCTTCATATAATGCAAGAGCAAAATTATGATGCCATTGTGAACTATCTTGAGTTTTATTGCTCACGTTGTCTTGTACACCATTATCAAAGTAAATGTTCGTACATCCCGTTAATATAATCAGCATACAACTTGTTATAAGTAACTTAATACTCATAATGCCTCTCCTACTATTTCATCTTCGCACCATACTTTAATAGTGTGAGGTGCATATATACCAAGTGTAATTAAACTAAGTGCTCCATCACTAAACGTTTGTTGTGACTGCATTTGAGTTACTGATTTATCTACACATACTTTTTTCACATCAACGCGCTCTTCTCCAACCAATCCCCATAAAAAGAACGGTCGACTATCTTCATAACTCGCTTTGCTTGTTATTTTGGCTGCTTGCTGTGGCTGAATTGTCACCGCAGAGCAAGCGGTTAAACTTAGTATTAAAACGCTTATCATTAGCTGCTTCATTCTTATCCCTTGTTGTTTACTCTTAATGACAGCAGTGTACAAAAAAACTAAAGTTAAGTTAGTAAGAAGGTGTGGGGAAAATGTAGTGGTTTATACAAAAATTTATACAATTTTCTACAAAGTTTAGGATGAGGGCTACTTACTAAATGAGTTTAGATATAGTAAAAATAACTTTACTGTTAGCTATCAATAACCTCTTTCAATAGCTATAAAAATGCCAGTCAGTAAAACAACTGGCATTTTTTATACTGCACTTAAAAGCTACAGTGCTTTAATATTATCGCCACTTTTCTTGTCAATTAACTTAATAAAAGGATCCACACCTGCAAATTTAGGTAATTCAGTTACCTTTAGTATAATGGTATTTACACCCGTTTTTATCTCGTGCTTTTGCATATAGATCACAGCACTTTCACTATGTATCTCATTCGGATCTGCGCTGAATAAAGCAACATCTATCATTTGCGCTAGCGGTACATCTTCTTCACTACCTTCGCCATCGGCATGTTTTTTCGCTGCAGCAATAGTCAATGTAATGATATGTTCCCCATCAGCAGATTCAGCCTCTTGCACATCAACATCACTGATTTTTAAATCATATAACGTAATGGCATTAAATTGATCTTCAATGAATGCTTGTTCTTGCTCACTCGCTCCTCGCTTTAGATAGGCAATAAAGTCTAACGTGGTTGGGTAAAACTCTTGCGCATATTGGTAATCTCGCAAAAACGCTCGCAAAGCGGCATTTACGCGCTGCTCACCTAACAAATCATGTATGGCCATCATTACCACGGCACCTTTGTTATAGTGGATATACTGCTGCCCTGCGGCGCGTGCAAGTGTACGTTCCTCATAAAGCTCTGTCGTGCGTCCTAATAAGTAACGATCAAGTTCATACTTTAAGAATTTACGAAGGTTGTTTTCACCATACTTTTCCTTCATCACCATGATAGCTGCATATTGCGATAGCATTTCAGATAAAATATTAGAGCCTTCGACATTCGCGCCAATCACTTGGTGCGCCCACCACTGGTGCGCCAATTCATGCGATGTTACATAGTAAGGAAAATTAATATTATCTGGGTCACGTGTATCTGTAATAAACCCCATATTTTCAGAATACGGTACTGTATTAGCAAAACTCTGCGCAAAACTACGATAGCGAGGAAACTCAATAATACGCATTTGCTTATGCTGATAAGGACCAAACTCTTTAGAGAAGTAATCTAAAGAATCTTTAGTCGACTGAATCATTGCATCTACATTCCAAGCATGATCTTTATGATGGTACACTTCAATGTTTACGCCATGATGCTGCTCTTTTTTCACCTCAAGTTCCATTGAGAGTAAAGTGTAAAAGTGCAACATAGGTGCATCCATTTCGTATACAAACGTGGTTCGGCCATTTTTAGTACTTTGTGATTGCAAGTAACCTGGAACCATCGCAATTTGCGACTTATCAGTGGAAATTGTGGCAGCAAAACTTACATAGTTATCTGCAAACAAAGGTTGATTATGATACTGCGTTTCTTCAATTTTATTGCCGCGTTTTAACTCTGGCAAACCCCTTTGACGACGCTCACTTTTATCTTGTATTTGCTTACCAAAGGAATAACCAAAACTCGGGAACAGTGCCGTGTTATCAATAAAAGTACCGTTATACACAAGTCGCTCATCGCTTCCTCTATCTTCAAACCCTTCGGTATAACGCTCTACACTCATTGTAATTTCGCGGCTTTCGTTTGGTTGCATGGGTTTAGTAAAATCTAACCAAGCATGACGATACTGCTCGTTTAACTCCCCAAGTTGCGCGCCATCCACCTCAACACTCCATTTATGAGTATTATCAGGCTTATTTACTAATATTCGCGTAATCGGTTGTTGCGATTTATTCTCTATCTGCATTATCACGGTAGCTGTAATACGACGTTCTTGAGGGTAGATATCAGCAGTAACAACAACATCCGTTGGAATAGGTAAAGCCGCATCTACAAACTGACCGAACTCACGCTCATACTGCTCTTGTAAGTCTTCATACTGTTCACTGGTTATAAATTGATTGAGAACCGTTGTGTTGTAGTAAATAAAACTTCCTACACCACCAAAAATAAGGGCACCACATACAATAACCGCTTTACCTGAATTGCCTAGCTGATAGCCTAACAACTGAACGCGTGCTTTTAAATTTTGCCCAGCTCCACGAGGCCAAAGCGCATAGCTAAGTGCAGCAATGATCATACTAAAACCTAGCCAGTATAAATTATACCAATGCACCGCAGTTAAAAAGTGGCCATAACCATTAATATCTGAATAAGGCGCCTCTGGTGTCCGACCTATTACAAACATATTATGCTCAAAACCATAGTTACTCATCACCAAAGTAGCGATAAAATACAGCACATATAATCCCATACCTACGTATTTATTTGGGCTAATTACTTGTAGTAAAAAGGCAAAACCACCTTGAAAGATAAGCCCGAGTACAAATAAATAACCGAGTCTAATTACATATTGTGCAATATCAAAGTTCGCCATGCCCATCATCATTTGATAAAACAATGTCACCACGGAGCCAAATGCGCATAACAATAATAAAACAGCACTCAGCGCTACATATTTAGAGCCCCAGAACACCCAATTCGCAACAGGGTACGCATCGATAATGTCGGCCATTCTGGATTCACGATCATGCCATACAAGTTCACCACAATAGTAAACAAGTACTATCATCATCAATATGCCAAAGCTACCTTGAATAAGCTCAACCATTCTAAATGTGACTGGCCAAACATCAGTTCCGTATGGACCCATTGAGCCTACCAACGCTGGAATTAATGTCGCTAAAGATAAAATAAGTAAAATACCAAACGAATAGCTTTTTATAATTTGTTTGACTTCAAAAACAGTACGCGTTAAAAATTGCGACCACGCATTATTTCCCGTCGCTTTTGCCGTTATATTAAACTTAAGTGCAGCTGCAAAATTAGTATTATTATTTTTACTCGCCTTGCCTTTCACTTTTTGCTTTTGAGCCAAATGATGAGATGTATTGAGTGCTGCAATTGCCAATGCTAGTAAGGCAACACCGACCCAAATTAACCTATTATGTAATAACTGATCAGTTAACGTAATTTCCATTACATTACGCTCTGCTATTGTCCAGTATTCCATCTGCATTCTCATTGCCGACATACCAAACATATCTAGGTAAGCTGAGATTTCACGATATTGGATATCAGAGAAAATATTAGATCCGACCAAATAGCTAATAAGTAGGGCAACAGCAACTAGATAGAGCGTTACCATGCTACGAAAGCGCATTGCCACAGCATTAATGAGCGATGAGACAACAAACAAAGAAGGAGCTGCAATATAAAAGAAAGGCACTAAATAATAACTTAGTTGGTTTTCACCTATCATTTCACTGTCTAACCAACCCATTAAGCTACCAAAACCACTGCCAACCCACACACCCAACATAGTGCTTGAAAACACTAATAGCGTGACTAAATAAGCCCCGATGAATCTCCCAGCTTTATACTGAACTATGTTCAGTGGCTTGCTCAAAACTAATTCGTTGAGTTTACTCACGTCATCACGAATGGCTGAGCTTCCAACAAAGTTGACCACTAAAAAAATAGCAAACACCGACATAATCGCAATAACTTGCAAAATTGCGTAAGGAGAATTTATATTTACATTGCTGCTTCCCCCTATTTGCACCGAGTCAGAAACCGATGCCATAAAAGTAAGAAAAAACAAGATAAGTGACGTGATATAGAAAGAGGGCTGACGCATAAAATAGCGCAGCTCAAATTGCATCATTTTAAACAACATAATCAGTATCCTTATGCTGCTTTATTGCGGTGTTGGTGCAATGTTGAAAAATAGACATCTTCTAAATCAGCAGGCTTAGACTCAAACCCTTCTGGCGCATCGTCAGCAAACACACTGAGTAATGTTTGTCCTGCAAACAAACGCTTCGCTATTACCGGTAATGATTGCTCCAGCTCTGCAGCTTCGGCTTGACTCATTGCTTTGTGCCAAATTTTTCCCTGTAACGTATTCGTAAGCTCAATTGGGTTACCTTCAAGTAAAATTTGACCATTAGCTAATACGGCCATATTTGGGCAAAGCTCAGACACATCTTCAACTATATGCGTTGATAAAATCACCACTTTACTTTCACCTAAACCCACTAACAAATTATGAAAACGATTTCGCTCTTCAGGATCTAGACCTGCCGTTGGCTCATCTACAATGAGTAAATCAGGGTCACCTAATAAAGCTTGTGCAATACCAAAACGTTGGCGCATACCGCCCGAGAAACCACTTACCGCATTTTTTCGATGATCATATAAATTGGTTTGCGCTAACAACCCTTCAACGGCCTCTTTACGTTCAGCCTTATTACTTAAACCTTTTAAAATAGCCATATGATCAAGTAAATCATAAGCACTAACACGCTGATAAACACCAAAGTCTTGCGGTAAATAACCTAAACGCTCACGCAAGCTTTTAGGGTGTCTTAACACATCAATACCATCAAATACAACGCTGCCACTATCGGCTGATTGCAGTGTAGCGATCGTTCGCATTAATGAAGATTTACCCGCACCATTAGGACCCAGTAAACCAAACATCCCTTTAGGGATATTTAAATCAACACCTTGTAGTGCATGTACGCCGTTATCGTAGGTTTTTGATAACCCTGTTATTGATAGCATTTTTACTTCCTTGAATATAAGTAATTATTTTTATAATGTTTTATACCACAAGAAAAATAGGAACATAAGTTACTTGCTGGTTAAATTTGTAACAACAAATAAACATAGTTTAAACTCATAATACTTGCTTGCACTGTATTCACTCGGTATAAAAACCACATATACTTTTTATAAGAAGCGAAAAGCCATGCAAGATCACCAAAGCCAGCCATTAAACGACTTTATAGAATACCCACACGACGAAATGCTAAATCGCGCTAACGAGTTTTTAACCACTAGCCAACGCCGCCATAGCATTCGCAGCTTTAGCGATCGCCCAGTACCAAAAAATATTATTGAAGCATGTATAAAAGCAGCTGGCACAGCACCAAGTGGAGCGAATCATCAGCCTTGGCATTTTGTGGCTATAAACAGCAGTGATGTAAAAAAACAAATAAGAGAAGCCGCCGAAAAACTAGAGCGATCTTTTTACGAAGGCAGAGCAGGTGAAGAGTGGTTAGATGCGCTAAAACCGTTAGGCACCGACGCCAATAAGCCTTATTTAGAGCATGCACCTTGGCTTATAGCTGTATTTAGTCAAAAAAAGGGGGGCGTAAGCACCGATGATAAAAATACTAATTACTACGTACACGAATCGGTTGGTCTAGCTACCGGCTTTTTAATTCAGGCTTTGCATCGCAGTGGTTTGGCAACCCTTACTCATACTCCAAAGCCAATGAGTTTTTTAACCGACATATGTGGCCGCGATAGGGATAACGAACGCCCATACATGCTACTTATTGCAGGTTACCCAAGTGATGATGCAACAATACCTGCTCATGCACTGGATAAAAAATCTATTGATGAAATAGCTACTTTTATTTAGTGTTTTCTGCTCGGCAAAACCACTCATATAGCAAAGCAATGATCGACTCAACTTTTGGGTCGGTCAATGAGTAATAAATAGTGTGTCCATCTCGGCGGGTCATAACCATATCCGCCTTGCGTAAACTGGCTAAATGTTGAGATAGTGCAGATTGAGCCAAGGGCACATTTTTATTTAATTCACCAACACTTTGCTCACCTTGTAGCAAACTGCATAAAATCATTAAACGATTTTTATTAGCCATTAATTTTAAAAACTGTTCGGCTTGTTCTGCATTCACAGCGAGTTGTTCAATATTCATTTAATCACATCATTTATAAATATGATTTTAAGTATAGACTTTTACATTAGATAACTCTAATATAAATTAACATTAGATATTACTAATATAAAATTGAGATTATAATGAAAATAAGCGATGCGATACTTTTAATCGGCGGTAGTGCAGTAACAATATCAGTACTTTTAAGCTATTTTGTACATAGTAATTTCCAGTTTCTAACATTATTCATAGGTATTAACTTAGTGCAGTCAGCTTTCACAAAGTGGTGCCCATTAATGTCTTTTTTACGCAAAAGAGGATTCACAGACTAATGCTTACTTCAATTCCTGACTTACTAAAAGTTATCACACCTAACCAGCGGCGTATTGACGCAGCGCAAGCAAAAATAGAGCTCGAACAAAATAAAGGCCTACTTATTGATGTGCGAGAACCCGCAGAGCACGCTACAAAAGCCGCTATAGGAGCAATAAACATTCCGCGTGGGTTACTCGAAATGAAATTAATGGAAATAGAAAAAGATGCTGCACGGCCAATATACTTACACTGTGCAAGTGGTGCTCGCGCAACATTGGGAGCAGAAGCGTTAACGCGTGTTGGTTATGAAAACGTTAGCGTTATTACCTGTGATGCAAATCAAATTTGTAGCGTATTTTAAGCATCAACTAAGTACTTATAATTATGCGCCTAACAAAGGTAGGCGTTTAACTTTGTGATAAGTCAGTGCTAATTTAATACACTCTTTAACTGGGTGTTCTGGTAATGGCTTTTCACTATTTAATACAATTGCCCGGTTACCTTCTAAAGTGAGACTGTGGGAATACAACTCTCTAAATGTGCTGACTAGCTTTGATTGGCAATGAAAAAACAAATAACACGATGAGCCCTTAAAGCCTATGCGAATGGGGCTGCCATTTATTACGTTATAACTTGGCTCTCCCCACTTTAAAGACTCTTCAACAGCTCCTAAGTTTTGCTCTTGTGCTACGGTATAAATTAACTCTCGTAATTTTATAAGCTTACTTTTTGCTATCTCAGGATAATTATTAAATATATTTTTTATATCCGTATTCATAAAAATATCCTTGTAAGCGCTCTACCTATACTTAAAGATAAATTACTTTTGTTGTTTTTCATCCAGTAAAACAAGTAGCATTTGTTCTATATTTTTTACACTATAAGTCAGCGCTCTTAGTAGCTCTTTCTCACTTTGCTCTGTCGACTGCTGCGACGTTTTACCTTGATTAGCCAATACATCTTTTTGTTCAAGTATCGCCTCTCTAAACTCACTCGCATTAACTACACCGAGCAAAGATACTAAAGCGCCGTGTCCTGATTGCCCTGCCGTTTCAAAACTTAAACGATATAACCCAAAGAGCCGCATTAACGGGCCTTGGCTCAACCCAACATCAGTTATTTTTTCAAGCGGTATCGACTTTTCCTCTTTAAATAATACCCCACGTTTAACTACTAGCTTTTGTGGTAATAGTTCAGCAGACATCGCAGCTAATATTCGCCCAGCCGCCAACCACACTATAAATAAAATCAAAGGGATGAGTGGAATAGTAACCAATGCTAAAAAACTAATGAGTGATGCAGTAACCATCCAGTATTGTTTTACTTTGAAATCGAATGATGCACTTTTTAAAATAATTTCAGCCATAATCATATTATTTCTAATCACCATAAAAATTCAAAGTACTCCATTACAAAATTGAATGCAATTTCATCAAATATAAAAATATAAAGTTATTCTAAAAATATGTTATTTATATTTCGTAATACATATAAAAAATTGCAATCCAAAAAACCACTAAACACTTTACTTCAGCTGCTTACATATATTTAAAATTTCACACACTAACTTACAACTCAAAATACTTATAACCGTTACACTCACTGCGTCAAACCAATAACGAATCTTATAACTACATTAATAGCGAAGGTAATCATGAATACTTATGTGAAAAAGAGTTTGCAACTGTTGCTTAGCACATTAGCCTTATCAAGCCTAATGGCTCAAGCGCAAGATAAATCTCCGTGGTCGGTTGGTGCTGGGCTTATTTCAACTGAATCTCCCTATGCGGGCACAGATAATAGAACACTGCTCTTACCTATGATCAACTATGAAGGTGAAAAATTAACCTTTAGAGGCTTTGCACTCGATTACAAATTAGTTGAAAATAAGGGATTTAATTGGTCAGTAATACTGGAACCCGGTCAATTTTTTGATTCGTCTGATTCTGATCTCGCCGAGATTAAAGCACTCGACGATCGCAAAATATCTCTCTATGCAGGTTCTAAAGTAAGTTATACCACAGGGTATGGTAGTTTAAGTGCCAGTGCGTCACACGATATATTGGGCCATGGCGATGGCGCAAAATTAAAAGCTCGCTATAGCTACCCATTCAAACTTTCTAAACAAATTATGTTAATACCTTCATTTGGAGTTGAGCTAAGCAGTAGCAAAGTATCAAATTATTATTACGGTGTTACAAAGGGCGAATCAAACACTTTTGATGCATACGAATTAGGCTCTACAGTGAATTATAATGCCGGTATGCTACTCAGCTACCAGCTTAATAAAAAATGGAATGTGAGTGCTATGATTAACTACACACAACTAGACTCTGATATTGAAGACTCGCCAATTATAGATACGTCGAGTATCTCAACTGCCATGATGTCGGTTAGCTATCAGTTCTAATTTAAAACATAGAAGCCGAGCATATATAATGCTCGGCCTCTAAATGCTATTGTTGATTAATTATTACCTTTATATTATTTCTATCAGGGCCAATAACGCTAAATGTATAATTACCCTGCTCAGCAACGCTCAAAGCTATATTAGTACCCACCGCTTCCAGTAAAGTCAGTTCACCTATATTTACAATTGGGGATTCACCTACACCACCGTAATCAACGGTACTCCAATCCTCAGAAGCCACTTTAAACTCATAATCACCCGCTTCTAAAGCTAATGACGTTGTATAAGTAGCATTACCCTGATAAATAAGTGGGTTATCCGTACTCCATTCATTTAAATTGCCTCGAATAAATACTTGCGTATCAGCAAACATTTCCGCATTTAAAATGATTAATGTAACGGCGCTTAAATCGCTCGCATCCAATACAAATTGATATTCGCCATCATTAGCAATATCTATAGTCATATTTGCGCCACCAAGTGCTAATAGTTTAGCTTTGCCTAAAGTTGCACTAACATCGCTATCAGCAGAGCCATAATCAACCGAACTCCAGTCTTCAGAGGCAACTTTAAATTCGTAACTCCCTGCAGCGAGAGTGTTAGTAAAAGTATAAATACCCTTTCCTTTGTAAATCAGTTCGTCTGTGACTCCCCAATTATTTAATGTACCTCGCACAAAAATGGCATTACCAACAAATGGCTCTTCGTTATAAATTTTAAGTGTTGGGCTCTCCTTATCGCTAGCATCAAATACAAACACATAAGTGGCATCAATAGCGGCAGTAAAAGTCATGTTAGACCCACTAGCTGTTAGGGGCTCACTTTGACTTTCAATTACTTCTTTATCAGCATCTGATAGCGCACCAAAATCGACAGTAGACCAATCTTCTGAGGCTATTTTAAATTCATAGTCACCCGCACTAAGCGTAACAGCTAAGCGGTACTCTCCATTACCAACATATTCAAGTACATCACGAGTACCCCAATCATTTAACGAGCCGCGCACATAAACGGCAGTACTCGCAAAAGGTACTACATCGGGGGCGCCCACCGTTGCATTAGCACTTAACCCTACACCTTGGCCATCGTCTTGCGGCTTAACAAATACCGCCATTGTGTATGCTGGTACGTTAAAGCTACCTTCACCATCTCCTTGAGTAAAAGAAGCTGCAGCCATCATTGGATCAACACTATCTTTAAGTATACTGTGTAACTCAAAGCCATTCGCCGTTGGTATGCTATGAGTAAGCAACTGCTCGGTGCTATTAATAACCACAACGAGCGCATCGTTGTTTGCATCAATGTCGGTTAATCCTTCGCCATCATCAATACTCATAACAATTAAGCCATGTTGCTGGTTTTTGCCCACATTATGAAAACCAACACGTTCTATTACATCTTGCTCTGTGGTTAATCTAAATAATGGGCTAGCACTGCGAATAGCTAAAAACTCTTGAAAAACACCACCAGCATAAGCAATATTTTGCGGTTGTGCAGCAGCTTGAGGGTTACCCGAAATAGGCATTATTTCAGACCATTTCTCTTGGTTTTTCTCAGCATTAGGTAAGCCAATATTCCAATTATTATTTTGCTTAGTTAAATCAACTGCATTAAACCAATCTCCGGCATTGTAACTATCACGATCCATTGACTTTGAACGCAGTAAATCAGCGCCCAGTTGCATAAATGGTATGCCTTGGCTTACAAGCGGCATAGCGAGCGCCATATTGTGAGCACGTACACGCTCTTCAATATTCATACTAGCAGCATGTTTATATTGTAATTGATCCCATAGCGTTTCGTTGTCATGTTTAGAGACGTAGTTAATGCTATCGGCAGGGTCAAGTGCATATGCTGTTGGCTGAGTATTCCACGTAAAGCTATTGCCCTTGGCTGAATTACCTTTAAAGTCTTTTAGAATATAATTTTGTAAATTCCCAGCAAGCGATAAACGCAATGTATCTTGCTCAGCTAAATTGCCATCGGTTGGGTTATTGCTAAACAATGCTCCACCTCGAATAGCCTCGCGGATACGGTCGTTAAAGGTACCCACCTCTGAACCCGCCATATCGGCTTGTTTTGCTTGCGTAAATAAACGGTTATTAGCTACTTCACCAAAGTCCCAACCTTCGCCATAAAAATAGTTATCTGCATCGATTGCTTGAACCGCTTCACGCGCTGCTAAAATAGATGACTTAGGCATATGCCCCATCACATCAAAGCGAAAACTATCATAACCAAAGTCACGGGCTAAAATCACTAATGAATCAGTGACAAACTTATCCATCATGACATGCTCAGTGGCGGTGTTTTCACAACATGTTGATTGCTCAATGCCACCACTCACTTCGTTGTACCTGTGATAATAGCCGGGTACTAATTTATCAAATACCGACTTATCCCAAATACCTGATGCTGTTGTATGGTTATAAACAACATCCAGCACGACTCTTAATCCAATTTCGTGTAACGACTGCACCATAGCGCGCGTTTCAACTACGCGAGCAATACCCTCAGCCGTTGAGGCATAAGACCCTTCAGGGGCAATAAAATGATGCGGATCGTAACCCCAGTTAAAACCATCTAGGTCACGCATAGCACTGGCAAGTGCTTGGGCATCGTCAGAGCCTGGTAAATAACTTTGCAGCAACTGGACAATAGTGCTGTTCTTGTCTTCTGTTTTACAAGCGTCTGCTTCATCATTTATACGTTCACATAACTTACCTAACGTATCGGTTATTTCAACTCGCTCTGCGGCATTTTCTTCAATAGTGCCAATGTCTGTCACTGGTAGTAAATGAAAGTGAGTTAAACCCTTATCAGCCAACTGCTTAAGATGCTGCATTGGCACGCTTTCGCGCTCTGTAAATGCAAGGTATTTACCGCGATTTGGTGCACTAACACTGGTATCGCGCACACTAAAGTCACGTACATGCCCTTCATAAATAATCGCATCTTCTGGATTGGTAACGGTCGGTATGCTGCGTTCATCCCAGCCCTGTGGTTTGGTGTCATCGTCATTTAGGTTGATTAGCTGCGAATACAAACCATTGCTTGATACATTGAGTGAATAGGGGTCTGTACTCCATAAACTTTCAATCGCTTTAGTGATTGGGTGATATACATCAAACGCAAAACGGTAGTAATGGCGATCGTATTTAGTATCTAAGCTGATAGACCAAATGCCAGTATTACTATCAAATAACATTGCACTGCTATGCACTTGTGCTTTATCGGCATCAAACACATTAAGTATCATATTATTGGCCGTAGGTGCCCATACTGATACATCAATTGCATTGTTATTGTAATTAACGCCTAGTAGCGCCTCGTTAGCATCATTTTCATTTTGCGTATAAAGCGCATCTAGTGCTTTTGCTGTTTGAACGTAACTTGCTTCAAGAAGTTTGCCATCAACATCAAAACCCGCCACTAGCAGTTGTTGTTTAATTAATTGCTTAGCGGCCTCTGCATCCCAGTTACCTTGATAAGCGGTCCAATCACTCAAGTGCGGTACTTTTAGTGCTTGCTCATCGGTTAAGTTGGTTTGTATCAACTCAATGCTTTGACCATTTAATCCAGTCTCTTCATCAACCTTTAAATCTGCGCTTGCAGAGCTATATAATTTAATGATTTGACTCAGTTCATTACTCGGTTTGTATAATACTGTATTTAAATCTATCCAATGTGCAGAAGCCCCTGCAATAGCAACCGGACGCTCACCTAAATTTAAAATAGGAAACTCAAAAACAGACGGCTCACCATGTAAAGTAAAGTTCATACGCTGAAATTTTTCGTCGTCTTGCATTAATGGCATTGTTAAATCAACATCACCAAATGCCTTACCATCACCTTCTGTGCCTATATGAATAATAAAATTAGCGCACTCGTTGTAATCGGCTTTGAGCTTTATAATCCAATAAGCACCATAATTCGGATCTATCCCATCATGCACATGGCCGTTTTCCCAATCGCTCGTATCAAAAGGCGGTGCAAAAGCATCGCACACATCGTTATTCCACGAATGCAATCGGTAACCTTCATAGTTAGCGTCTGTTACGCGGTTATAAAATAAAATTGCCTCATTATCGCCAGGAAATACAACAGGATCAGGTAACGTTGGATCAGCGCCAACAATACAGCTTTCATTTTTTTCGTCGGGAACCGTTGGCGCTGCGCATTCAATCGGCTCAGGATCGACACACTGTGTGCCAGTTTCGTTTGGTACTTGAGGTACATTACAAGTGAGTAACACTTGCCCCGATTTCACATCATCACCACTGCCACATCCAACTAATAGCATTAAGTTTAAGGCGACTAAGAAGTAACTATATTTTTTAATTTTTTTCATTTTTAAACGCTCCAACTTGCTAAATTAATGACTATAAGTAAAACCAAGATAAAGCTGACGACCAAAGTACTGAGTCGTACCGGTGCGTTGCTTTGTGCCAAAGTAGCTTTGGGTCGGTTCGTCTGTCAGGTTATTAACTTGCAAAAGCATTGTGAGGGAATCAGTAAGTTTGTATGACGTTTGAAAATCTATCACCGTTTCAGAGTCAAAATTAACAACTTGTTCGTTGATAGCAACTTGCTCAGATACAAATTCATCACGATAACGTGCATTTAAACGTGTTTCGAAGTTGTTATTTGAATAAAACAAAGTCGCGTTAACTACATTATTTGAAAGCCCAGGTAAAGATTGCGATACGGTATCGCCTCCTAAACTGGTAATAGACGAGATTTCGCTCTCGGTGTAAGAGTAACTACCGTTGATCCCTAACCCATTAAATGGCTCGGGTAAAAACGTAAATACATGGGTATAAGCTAACTCTAACCCTCTAATATAACCGCCCTTGCCATTGTTAACGGCGGTGGTGTAAATCCCATTGGTTGTGGCAACTTGTTCACCACTTATTGGGTCTTCAATAAAATCAGGTACGTTAAAACCATTGCCTTTAAAGTCGAAGTTTTCGATTGATAAGGTTTCAACAAACGAGTCTATGTTTTTATAAAATAGGGCTGCGGCTACAGACCCGTTACTCTCTTCAAAATAATATTCGTAAGATAAGTCATATTGGTCAGCATAAAATGGCTTTAAAAATGGGTTGTTATTGCTCGAACCATTAATGACCCCATCATCACTTACGTTAGCACTGGCATCACCGGCAAGGCGGTTTATTGGTGCTCGCGACATCACTTTAGCGGCAGCAAACCGCAATTGAGAATTGTCATTCAATTGCAGGTTTAAATTAAGTGATGGTAAATAATCGGTGTACTTTGTCCCTAGTACATTGGGTGCATAAAGGTCGTTAATAATCCCGTTTTCGTCGACAATATTTTGTGCTCCCAAGCGGGCATCACCATTTACGTTTTCAAGTACGGTTGCCGACTGGTCTGTCTCAATTCGACGTACACCCACGTTACCTAACAACGCTAAACCAGCAACTTCAGTATTTATATTCACCATCACGTAAGCGGCCAATACATCTTCAAACACTGAACCACTTTGCAATAATGTCCAGGAGTAATTACTAGTATATCCTTGGGCGTCATCAACACCGTCTGCATTACCCCATGTTTGCACTGGTTGTGGTGTACCATCTGGAAACCATGCGTTTAGCGCTTTGTCTAAATCAATGGCTAAATAAGAGGGAAAATAACTAAACTCACCTTGCCAATCAACAATTGAGGTCATCTCGTCTGTTAAACGCATTGGAGGCTGTGTTGATGAAAATGCGCCATCATTTCCGTATTCAAATACCGAACGCTTACGGCTATATTCTCTATCAGAATAGCGTGCACCAAACTCAACAGAGCTAAATATATCGTTTTCTAATTCGTATTTAAAGTCGAGCCTAAATGCGGTTACTTCATCTTCGGTTTGATCCGGGTAAATACCGTATTTACTAACCATAACGCGGTTTATATCGCTAAATGCAGCGGCTTGATTAAAGCCAACATCGGGTAAACTTAGGCCATTTAATTGATAGTTAATCGCAACGTTCGTATCAAACACAGGGGCTTCTGCGTTGGCATCTTCAGCTACTAAGCTCCATAACAAACCATTTCTAAAGTTACTTTTAGCGCGTGATAATGACACGTCTGCATTAACGCTTAAACGATCATTCACTTGCCAATCAGCGTTAACACCAAAGCTATCTACTTCGTCAAAATCTTGGTTATCATCATTTACTATTTCAACGCGAGTATAGCTTTGTGAAGTTCGATTTACAGCAGCGCCAATAACTGTATTTCCATCAAGCTGAGGATTTGCATATGCTGCAGAAGGGCCACCTAACTTCACCCTAAAACCACGAGCAAATGACTTTTTATCAAATCGAGATAAAAACGCATCCCCTTTAAGTTTAAAGTTATCAACAGGTGCCCACTCTATTGCGGCTAAATAACCATTTCGAGTTTCTTCTCCACCTGAGTGCTGTAGTTCAAAGCCTTCACTTATGTATTCGTTTGCTGGATTTTGCGTTGGCCCATTAGTGTCGTTAGCGAGCCCATCAACATCTTTAGTATCATTGTAAGCAAGGCCAATAAACTGAGTTGCGACGCTTGGCTGAAATAATCGCGCATAACCAAGTGCTACGCCAAGTGTGTCATCGAGGTATTTACCTTGATATGAAAAACTAATCCGGTCGCCAAACTCCGTTGCATCAAATACCTCTGACGCACGGTCGTTATACATGCCTCGCACATTGGCTACAAATTTATGCTGTTGTGAATTATTTAATGGGCTCGCTGTTTCAAGTTCAACAGTGCCCGCTACACCGCCTTCAATTAAGGATGCTTTGGGTGATTTATATACCGCAGCAGAACTAATAAGTTCAGAAGGGTATTGGTCAAACTCAATACTACGACTACCACTGGTCGATACTTGCTCGCGACCATTTAATGTCGAAAAAACAAAGCCGCCCGAAAGCCCACGGATGTTAATTTGTGCAGCTTGGCCGCCGGTTCTTACCGCCGATATACCAGGTAAACGCGTCAGTGCATCAGCCATTGATATATCAGGTAAAGCACCTAAGTCATCCGCTGATATTTGCTCCGATACCGTATCGCTAAAGCGCTTTTGATTCAAAGACTGTATTAAGCTGCGGCTAAAGCCGCTCACTTCAATTACTTCTAAGTCTGCTTGAACTTTTTCAGGTTTACTTTCGTCCTTAGTTTGGCTTTCATTCGCTATTGCGCTATTTGCAGCAAATAATGCCAGCATTAGCGCGCTTAATTTGAATTTTTTCATGTGTGCGTACCTTTTAGTTATTGTTATGCGTTATGTCAGTCAGTGCAGTTAAAACATAACCAACAAAGTGTAACTAAAAGGTAATCAAATTGTGATGAATACGTATGCATCATAGAGGGCTTTGGCTGTAGCTATTTTGTACAAATAATTCAGCAACAACTGATTATAAAACTACAAACCAATTACCACCCTTATGGCTAGGGCAATAAACACAACACCCAGTATTTTGTCTAACCATGGATTTTGCTTGGTAAAACCAAAACGGTTTTTAGATACCTCAGTTAGCACTGCAACTAATAAATACCAACCAGTATCAATTACAAACACGGTTAAGCACATAATAATACCAATGCTTAAAGTGAGATTTTGCGGATCTATAAATTGTGAGAACAACGCTAAAAAGAAAATCGCGAGTTTAGGGTTTAAAAAAGCAATCGCAAATCCATCTTGTAGCGCTTTACTCGCACTTACTTCACTCTTTTGTACTTGCAGCTCGTTATTACTTGGTTTTGCTAGCAATATTTTTAAACCTAAATAGGCTAAATACGCAGCGCCTAAATACACCAATATTTGGTATAGTGTTGGAAATTGAGCCATTAATGCACCTAAGCCAAGTAATGAGGCTGCAGCATAAAGTCCAACGCCAATACCATGGCTGAGCGCGGCAAGCATACCGTTTTTCATGCCACCACTAAGCGTGTGCTTTAACACCACTGCAAGGCTTGGCCCTGGCGACATCGCGCCCATCATGCATACCAATGCTAAACTCAACCAAACGGATAAAGCCATTTATATCCCTTATAACTTATGGTTTTCAATAGCTAATCCGCATAAGTATTTACCTATGCTTTTTTATTTAACCTGAACTCTGGTTAAGAGATTTACTAACGTATTGAATCATAATGATATTGAAATTTATTTTCTCTAGCCAGAGATTTTCAGTGAAAACAAGGCGAATTTACGCGTCAATAGCGGGCCTATTGCAAGTAAATTCAACGCAGTTAGCGCTGAAAATAGCTGCTCAAGATAGATTTATTATCCAGAATTGAGGTTATTTACTATCGAAAGTGTATTCAAAGTCATAGTAATGAATACCTTGCTCTATACGAATTTTCATACTGCCGCTTAAGCCTTCAAGTTCGCCAGTGCCTGAATCGGGAATTACATTTAAAATTAGGCTGTCTTGGCCTTTATCCATAGTGCCAAAATGCTGTAATACAAAACTGCCTTTTTTGCCGTCAAGCTCACCTAACACTTGCTCTATGGCAACATAACCGGCACTGCCTTGCGTAGGCGTCATGGCGCTAAGCATTTCGCCTTGGCTGGTGGCATTTAAGCTACCTTTAAATGTTTTATCTATCGACATGCGTCCTAAGTTAATGCCTTGCTGCCCTTTGGCATAACCTTCAATGGGCGCTAAAGTGACTGTAAATTCACCGTTTATTATATTTGTAGTCATAACGAATCCTTATTGATGATATTTAATACTATTGATTTTTAATTCGATGATGCCATATCTATACCTTAACCTTCAAAAAGAATCCACTATGTCAAAAGAAACATCTATAGCCGAAAAAGCTGCATTTAGCAGTTTATTACCTGTTTTTGCGTTTATTAAACCGTACAAATGGATGGTAGTCGCCGCCCTAGCTGCGTTATTAGTTACCGCAGGCGTTAACTTGTCATTAGGGCAAGGTGTTAAATTTGTTATTGATCATGGCTTTATTGCAGGATCAAAGGACCAATTACAGCAGGCCGTATTAGTACTTATTGGTTTAATCAGCTTATTAGCAGTAGGCACTTTTAGCCGTTTTTATTTAATGTCGTGGATTGGCGAACGAGTAAGTAACGATATTCGAAAAGCCGTGTTTAATCGTATTGTAACGCTACACCCTAGCTACTTTGAAGAAAACCGCAGTGGCGAGCTTATGTCGCGTTTAACCACCGACACCACATTACTACAATCAATTATTGGCTCATCATTTTCAATGGCGTTGCGCAGTGTACTTATGCTGATTGGTGGGCTTGCTATGCTGTTATTTACTAATTTAAAGCTCACCTTAGTGGTTGTGGCCTGTGTGCCGCTAGTACTTGTCCCAATGATGATATTTGGTCGCAAGGTACGAAAACTAGCAAGTTCTAGCCAAGATGCTATTGCCGACATAAGTACCTATGCAGGCGAAATCATACAAAATATTAAAGTAGTGCAAAGCTATAGCCACGAAGAACAAGAGCAACATGCCTTTGCACTCGAGACCGAAAAAGCCTTTAACGTGGCTAAAAAACGTATCAAACAACGTTCGTTTTTAATAGCCGTAGTGATTTTTTTAACCTTTAGTGCCATTAGCGCAATGCTTTGGGTGGGTGGTAACGATGTACTTGCGGGTACTATGACCGGCGGCGAGTTAGGTGCATTTGTGTTTTACGCTATTATGGTGGCAATGTCGGTGGCTACCGTTGCTGAAGTGTATGGCGAACTACAACGAGCAGCAGGCGCGGCTGCAAGATTACTTGAGTTACTTGCTGTTAAAAGTGAAATAGAAAACCCGTTAAACCCACAAGATAGTAATTTACTGCAAGAAAGTAGCAGCCCTGCAATTGCGCTTGAAAACATTAGCTTTAACTATCCTTCTCGCCCCGACGTAAGTGCTCTTAATAAAATAAGCCTAAATATCGAGCAAGGCCAAACTGTGGCTATTGTTGGCCCTTCCGGCGCTGGTAAAACTACATTATTTGAATTACTACAACGTTTTTACGATCCGGCCAGCGGAGCTATTAAGTTTAAAGATATAAATATTAAAGACCTATCACTTAATACTCTGCGTAATAAAATGGGCATGGTAGCGCAAAACCCTATTTTATTTAGCTCCGACGTAATGCATAACATCCGCTACGGCAACCCAAATGCAACCGATGAGCAAGTGTATACCGCTGCAAAACACGCCCACGCCGATGAGTTTATAAAACAGTTGCCACAAGGCTATCACAGTTTTTTAGGCGAGCAAGGCGTTAGGTTATCTGGTGGGCAAAAGCAACGTATTGTGCTTGCCCGCGCTATATTAAAAGACCCAGAAATACTCCTTCTCGATGAAGCCACCAGCGCACTAGATGCACAAAGTGAGCACCACGTACAAGCGGCACTTGAACACCTAATGCAAAACAGAACAACGTTAATAATTGCCCATAGGCTGGCCACGGTAAAACATGCTGATGTGATTGTGGTAATGGAAAATGGGGAAATAATAGCAACGGGTTCTCACCAAGCGTTATTAGCCAGCAATCCGCTGTATCAAAAACTATGTGAATTACAGTTTAATAAAGATTGAGCTGGTACAAGTAATTAATTAACCTGAACTCTGGATAATAAATCTATCTCGAGCAGCTATTATCAGCGCTAACTGCGTTGAATTTACTTGCAATAGGCTAGCTATTGACGCGTAAATTCGCCTTGTTTTCACTGAGAATCACTAGCTAGAGAAAAATAAATTTAAATATCATTATGGTTCAATATGTTAGTAAATCCCTTAACCAGAGTTCAGGTTAAATAAATTAAAGTAGCCGCGGCTTTGCTGCTACTTTTTGCTAAACCATTTGTTCATAGCCGCATCATAAGCCTCTGTTAACTTAGTTTTACCGCACAATTGCCCTGCGGTTAAATAACTATCTGGTAATTCATTTTTTGTCATAACGCCTGCGCCAATAGACACCTTTTTAAAACAGGTATCACCTTTACGATAGGTAGTAGATTGCATACTTTGCTGCTCTATTTGTAATAGTGGTTTTACCGTTGCAGAGTGTACTTTTGGAACTGTGATCCTCTTTACCGTTGCGTATTCATCAGCTGTTGTACCAGTAGAGGTTGTACTAGCAGGTAAAGATCCTATTTGTTGCTGTAAAATGCTATTAAGGCCTTTTTGTAAGTCGATTTTTTTATATGGCGTTAATGCTGCAGAGTGGGCATTTATTTTGGTCGAGCTTGTTATAGTGGAGTTTACCGGTTCAGCCGTTTTTTCTGCTTTTTTACTAGAAGAGCTTACTGATTTTAATACTGTTTTATTTACCGGCTCACTTGGCTTTTTTTCTATGCGCACACTTTTATTAACACTCTGTTGAAGCGCTTGCTGTGTTGCTTTAATTTTGGCTGGCACACTTACCATATAGGCTTTAATTGGCGGTGATTGCGGCTGCTTTATTTCAGGTACCTTTAAAGTTGCTAAAAAAAACAACAATAATCCATGTAAAAGTATTGATAAAATAATTGTCGAACGCCACTTTGCCATAAATATGTCCCTGTGAAAGAACTAATTATGACAGCTAACAGGTTTAAAAGTGCCATTAAGTAAACAAATAAACCGCGCATTAGCGCGGTTTATAACCAACTTCAACTGAGAATAATAAACTATCTCAAGTCACTATTTTCAACGTTAACTACGTTGAGTTTGCTTACAGTAGGAAGCCATCTGATAAATTACAAATTAACCTTGCGTATTAGGCACTATCTGAATTTCTACGCGGCGGTTTTGAGCACGACCATTTGCACTCTCATTAGTCGCAATTGGACGAGTTTCGCCATAGCCTTTAGTGCTAACTCGTGCAGCCATAATTTGTTGATTCACTAAATAGTCTTTTACACTTTGTGCACGCTCGCGCGACAAGTTCATGTTGTAGCTATCTTTACCTGTGCTATCAGTATGCCCTTCTACACTAAGGTAAGTTTTTTCGTACTTATTCATTACTTTTGCAATCGCATTTAACGTGTCGTTAAAACCTGATGAAATATACGATTGATCCGTCGCAAAGGTAATATTTGATGGCATAACCAAACGTAAGTTGTCGCCTTCACGCACAACTTCAACCCCAGAGCCTGCAAGTTCATCACGAAATGCTTCTTCTTGTTTATCCATGTAGTCGCCAACAGCAGCGCCCGCAAGTGCCCCTATTGCTGCACCAATAAAAAAGCGTTTATCTTTATGGTTACTCGTAGCTTTACCTAATACGCCACCTGCGGCAGCGCCAATTGCTGCGCCTTTACCTGCGTTATTCATTTCACAACCTGAAAGCAATACAGCTAATACGGTTACGCTTAAAAGTGATTTAGTTAAAGTCATGATGTTACCTATTCAATAAGAATTTAGCAGGAGTATGCAAATACACGTATGAACAAACTATGAAGAGAGTGTTAAAAGCAGCGCATCTTGCTTGATTGTTAAACAGACCTCAAACTAATGTGCCGTTTTAATAAAAATGTCATACTCCCTTGTGACAATTTAATGAATTTCACAAAGGATATGAGCGCAATGTTAATTGCTATTTTTAGACAGTTTTTTTTACTAGGGTGCATGAGCTTTGGCGGCCCTGCTGCGCATTTAGGTTATTTTAAACGCCACTTTGTAGATACATTAAATTGGTTAACTAACACGCGTTACGCACAACTTATTAGTTTAAGCCAAGCACTGCCAGGGCCTGGCTCTAGCCAAGTTAGTTTTGCGATTGGTGTTGAGCGGGCTGGGGTACTTGGTGGTATAGCTGCTTTTGTAGGCTTTACTCTGCCTTCGTTTTTAATAATGGTGCTGCTTGCGGTTAGTGCCCATCAGTTTGACGCTGTTTACTTTGCTATTATTGCAGGCTTAAAGTTATTTGCCGTTGTTATAGTCGCTGATGCAACACTTAGTATGGCTAAAAGCTTTTGTACAAGTGCTGCGCTTAAGTTACTTGCGGTAATGAGTACACTTGCTTTGGTGTTATTTCCAATGATGGGAACTCAAATAGCAATTTTAATCACCGCTGCCATAATAGGTGCTATATGGCCTTTATTAAAACTTGGCACAGTAGCAAAAGATGCTAGCAGTACAAAAAGTAATATTAATTGGATTGCACTGGGGTTATTTGCGCTCTTACTTGGTGTTAGCTTTATTCCACTAGGGCATGAGTTTGCTTTGTTTACCCCTTTTTACCAAGCGGGTGCAATGGTGTTTGGCGGCGGACACGTAGTACTGCCGGTACTTCAAGCTGGCGTACCAGCATTGAGTGGTGATCAGTTTTTAAGTGCTTACGCGAGCGCGCAGGCAGTGCCCGGGCCTATGTTTACTATTGCTACTTACTTAGGCGCACAACTTACTACTGAGCAACCTTTAGTGGGTGCCCTTGTAGCTACACTGCTTATATTTATGCCTGGTTTTTTACTTATACTCGCATTCCAAAAGAGTTGGATTAATTTGGCAAGTAAGCCACGTTTTGCAAGCTCAATAGCGGCGCTTAATGCCGCGGTAGTCGGTTTTTTAGCGGCTGCACTGTATTCGCCAATTTGGACATCGGCTGTGCATAACTTTTGGCAAGTTGCGTTAGTAATAATTACATTTGCATGGCTGCGATTTAAAAAGCCACCTATTTGGAGGCTCTTAGCTTTATTTATTGCTGTGGGTCTTTTGCAGCACTATTTGCCATCACTCTAAATGTTGGCTTATCTGTTTGTTGCTCACTCGGTGGGCTTAATTGTCCACTTACACTTTGATACGCTCTAAGCCCAAACACGGGTAATACCGCAAGTAAATGATCCATTATTTCGGCTTGTAAATGCTCGTACGAAATCCAGCGCTTATCTTCACTAAAGCAATAAAACTCAATAGGTAAACCATGGTTTAGTGGTTGCAGCTCCCGTACCATTAACGTAAGCGACGTATTAATTTTACTGTGCTGTTTTAAATAGCCTTCAGCATAGCGACGAAACAGCCCTAAATTAGAAACTTGCGCAGGTAGTGTCGTTACTCGGATATAGTCATGTAGCGGAATAGCCGCATCAATTTGCTTTCTAAACTCATCACTTACTAAACAAATACTGTGCATATCAATATTGAGTGAGCGCTTAATACGCCTACCGCCCGACTCTTGCATCCCGCGCCAGTTTTTAAACGAACCCGCAACTAGCATATAAGTTGGAATAGTTGTGATGGTGTTATCCCAGTTACGCACTTTCACAGTGTTTAAACCCAAATCAATCACTTCGCCATCGGCGCCGTAGTTTTCTACTTGGATCCAATCACCATACGTTACTAAACGATTTGCAGCTATTTGAATGCTCGCTACAAAGCCTAATATGGTGTCTTTAAATACTAATAATGTAACCGCAGCAATAGCACCAAAACCAGAGAGAATATAAGTGGGTGACTTCTCAAGAAAAATGCTCACAATTAAAATTGCACACACAATAAAGGTGATTAGCTTAACAACCTGAATTAAGCCCTGAATAGGTACTTCACGAGCAAATTCAAGTTGGTTATAAATAGCGCCAGCAATACTCACTATGCTGCTTATAATAAAGCCGACGTAGATAATTAATAAAGCCTGCCCCACCGTTTTTAATATTTCGGCGGCCAATTCGTTAACCGGATAAACACTGTCGAAGGTCGCTAAAAATAAAACACAACAAAGCAACCCTGCAATACGTTTGTTGAGCTTGGTTAACATTGGAGAAAGTGCACCAATCCGCTCGGGAGAAAGCTTAGTTACTATTTTTTGAATGCCTGGCAACATTAAACGACGCGTAAATAAATACAGTACTAATAGAGAACATACGCCAATCGCAGTAGCTGTAATTGAGCTCAGGAAATCTGCATCGGGCACTTTATCAAACCAAGGAGTAATTAACTCCTGTAGGTGGGTGTTGGTCATAGTGTTTCAATTTCCTTACTGATTTGTGGTTCAGGTAAATCTTGTTGAGCATAAATATCGGCAAGCTGCTGATCTTTGGCAACCCATAGCTCATTCACATAATGTTGAAAATTAACTTTAAATACGTCATCGCTTTGATAGCTGCCCTGCATATTGTCATTAATGGGCATTACGTTTATTGAAACATAAATAGAATCTAACTCACCTTTTAACAAGTTACGGCAAACATGATCTGTTTTGCCGCTATATACTAAACTTGTATTAAGCATGGCATCAAATTGATCGGCTAATACTTCAAGCGCAAAAGCAATGCCGCCCGCTTTGGGTTTTAATAAATGCTTAAAAGGACTTTGTTGCAGATTATGTTTGGCTGGCGTATAGCGTGTACCTTCAACAAAATTAATGATGGTAGTAGGATGATGACGGAAATTACGACAGCTATGTTTAGTTCGCTCTACATCAAGCCCTTTGAGTTTAGGGTTTTTAACAAGCTGCGCTTTGCTTACCCGTTTCATAAACGGCATACCCATAGCCCACGCACCAGAGCCAATAAAAGGAACGTATTTTAATTCATCTTTTAAAAAGAACTTAGGGGCAGGCAAAGCATGTAATGAGCTAAGTACGGTTATATCTAACCAACTCGCGTGATTACAAATCAGTAAATACCAACGTTTTGAGTTTAAGTCGCCACTTATATCAACCACAATATTAGGGCAACCTAACCAAAGCCCTAAACGATTGCCGTTACACCAACCACGATAAGCGCTGTGCAATATAGAATTAACAATAGGTAAAGGAAGCAATAACTTAATAAGACCCAGCATTAATACCAGCGAGCCAAAAAGTATGACATTAGAAAACAACACGCAGCCTACAATTAAGCCGTTAAGCCAATTTGGTAACCACTTTTTTAGCATAACTGTAAGCTCATATTTTTTACCTTTTCTTTATGGTTTTTCGAGCGATTGCAATGTTTGCTCTTTATTTTCCCATAAACGATTTAACTCACTTTGAAAGCGAATTCTAAATTCAGAATCACCGGTGTAGTCACCAATAAGCTCTTCGCTTACCGGCCTTACTTCCACGTGTACGTTGATATTTTTTACCTTACCACCAGCAAAATCCATAAAAGTAGGGATGCCATCGGGGTAATGAATTGTGATGTTAACCACTTTAGTAATTTGCTCGCCCATTGCTTGCATTACAAAAGCAATACCGCCCGCTTTTGGTTTTAATAAATGTGGGAACGGGCTATTTTGGCGCGCATGCTTTTGCGTAGTAAAACGAGTGCCTTCAACAAAGTTAACCACACTTACTGGCATCTCTTTGAATTTTTCGCAGGCTTTACGCGTAGTTTCTAAATCTTTACCACGCAGCTTTGGATTCTTTTTTAATTGGCTTTTACTCGTGCGCGTCATAAACGGGAAATCAAGCGCCCACCAACACAAGCCTAAAATGGGCACATAAATAAGCTCCTTTTTTAAAAAGAAGTTTAAAAATGGAATTTTACGATTAAACACGCGCTGTAATACTAAAATATCGACCCAGCTTTGGTGGTTTGCTATTACTAGGTACCAATCTTTTAGTTTTAGTTCTTCAAGGCCAGTTACGTTAAGTTTTGTTGGCGTAAATAACATTTGATTTAAGCTATTAAAAGTCACCCAAATAGTTGCACATTGTTTAGCAACCCAGCTCATTAATTTTTGCAGTGGCTTAATAGGGATAAGCTTTATAAGCCCACAAATAAAAATAGGCACAAACCAAAAGAGTGTGTTTATTGCGTACAAAATAATACTAAGTACACCGCGAATAACTGACATTACTTCTACTTCCTTTAAACATGGCGCAGCAACTAATACTGCGCTTTCAGTTGCTTACAAATTAATCTTCAAAATAGGTATAACCTTCAAGGCCTGCATTAAGCTCAGCTAAATAACCTTGTTTACACTGCGTCGATACATCAAGTTTATTAACTTGGTACGCAAAGTTGTCAGCTAAAATAGCGCTATCATAGTCAACAAACTTTAATACATCCTTAACGCTATCACCTTTTATGGCATTGGTTAACACATAACCTTCGTCGTTAAGCTCTACATGCACCGAATCGGTATCACCAAATAGGTTATGTAAATCACCTAAAATCTCTTGATATGCGCCCACCATAAACATCGCAATATGGTATTGCTCGCCATGTTTATATTCTGGAATGGGTAAGCTAGTTTCGATACCAGCACCTTCAACGTATTCACGGATTTGCCCATCAGAGTCACAGGTAATATCTTGAATAATCGCACGTTGAGTCAATGGCTGAGTTAAATTTTCGATTGGCATAACCGGAAACAACTGCTGAATACCCCATACATCAGGCAATGACTGAAATAATGAAAAGTTAACAAAGAGTTTATCAGCCAACTTTTCGTTTAAATCGTCGAGCACTTCACGGTGCGCGCGCGCGTTATTACTAAGCGATGCACGTACACGATGTAAAATAGTAAAATAAAGCTGCTCTATTTTTGCCCACTCTAGCATGCTTACTAAGCCATGCACGTACTGATCGTGCGCTTCGCTAAATAAGTGCATAGCGTCGTGATAAATCTCTAATGCCATACGCGGGTTTAAACGCTGTAAACACTGCCACATTTCATCAAGCACTAATGCGCTATTTTCAAGCGGTGGCTCTGGATTTAAATGATTTGGCGCTTTTTCTACGTCAATTACATCGGTAATTAATACCGCATGGTGAGCGGTTAAAGCACGCCCAGATTCGGTGATAATAGCCGGATGCGTAAGGTTATGTTGGTCGCACACCTCTGCAAATGCATTCACTACATTACGCGCGTACTCTTCTACTGTGTAGTTCATTGAACACGCACTGCGCGAGCCAGAGCCCTCGTAATCAACGCCTAAGCCGCCGCCCACATCAACGGTATTTAACGGTACATTTAATTGTGTAAGCTCAGCAAAATGGCGTGCGCATTCACGTAAAGCACGGTGAATATCACGAATGTTGGCAATTTGAGAGCCTATATGAAAATGCACCATTTGCATTAAGTGCAGCTTATTATGCTTTTTCAGTACTTCAACAGCGCTTAATACTTGGCCTGCCGTTAAACCAAACTTGCCTTTTTCGCCACCGGTGTTTTGCCACTTGCCTTTGCCTACTGAGTTTAGGCGAATGCGAATACCAATAGCCGGTTCAATGCCTAGGTTGTCTATTTCTTCAAGTAGTGTGGTCAGTTCTGAAAGCTTTTCTACCACAATTTTTACGCTGTGGCCCATTGCTTGACCAATACACGCTAGGCGTAAAAACTCACTGTCTTTATAGCCGTTACACACTATTGTGATTGGCTCTTTTGCTACACCCAAAATAGCCATAAGTTCTGGCTTTGAGCCTGCTTCTAAGCCAACAAGTCCGCTTGGGTGCGCTAATAGTTTACTTACTACAGAACGCTGCTGATTTACTTTAATTGGATAAACACAGGTGTATTTACCGTTATATTCACGATTTGCTCGCGCTTGCGTAAACGCGTTAGTAAGTGTGTCTACACGATTTTGTAAAATATCGGTAAAGCGTACTAAAACCGGCAACGTTAACCCTTGTTGCTTAAACTGCTCAGTTAATTGCGTTAAAGAAATGGCCGGTTTTGCTTGGTCGCCATCTGGGTAAGCCACCAGTTCGCCTTGTGCGTTAATATCAAAATAACCATCACTCCAATGAGCAACGTTATAAGTGGCGCGTGCTGTTTCTAAACCCCAGGTCATGGCAACTCTTCTTTAGTCAATTAGGTATAAAGGCGCATTTTAATACGTCACTATCCACTAGGCTAACAAAAATTGAACTTTCACTCACTCCTAACTAACTTTATTCGTCAAATCAGTTAAAATGTCATTGAGCAAAACGCCAAGCACTGGCAGAATTGCCCCTTTTTCATACTCAACCTAAAAAGTGTAATAGTAACTATGGCAAATTTAGATCAAAGTAAGTGGTTTACTGAAATTAGCGACCGCGATGGCAGCGCATTTTCATTACGTATTAATAAAAAGTTAGATGAAAAACAGTCTCCTTTTCAAAAGGTAGAAATGTTTGAAACCACAGACTTTGGTAATTTAATGATCATCGACGGGTGTACTATGGTAACAACCCGCGAAAACTTCTTTTACCATGAGATGATCAGCCACCCTGCACTTTTAGCGCACCCAAACCCTAAAAACGTCGTTATTATTGGCGGCGGCGACTGCGGTACTTTACGCGAAGTATTAAAACACCCAGGCGTAGAAACTGTAACGCAAATAGATATAGACGAAGTAGTTACGCAAATGTCGTTAAAGTACTTCCCAGAGCTTTGTGAATCTAACAACGACGCCCGTGCAACGGTTATGTTTGACGACGGTATTAAATACATGCGCGAAGCCGCTGGCGAATCTATCGACGTGGTTATTGTTGATGGCACCGATCCGGTGGGTCCAGGTGAAGGTTTATTTAACCATGCGTTTTACACAAGCTGTTTAGATGCACTGCGCCCAGGTGGTATTTTAGTACAACAAAGTGAATCGCCACTTATGCATATGCCATTGTTAGTTGAAATGCGCGAAGCAATGCTAAGCGTAGGCTTTAACGATTTACAAACACTGCCATTCCCACAACCAATTTACCCAAGCGGTTTATGGTCGGTAACACTTGCACGTAAATCACAAGCATTTGACGGTTTCAGAGAAGACGGCGCAGCACAAATAGCTGAGCAAAGTGAATACTACAACAGCGGTATTCACCATGGTGCACTCGCTACACCTAACTACATGAAACGCGCATTCGATAAAAAATAGTCCCATTCACTTAGATATAAATTGCATTAAAAAGGGGCCCTAATAGGCCCCTGATTGTTTTAATAGCTCACTGTTTAAACTTTAAAACGATGCACTAAACGATTTAACTCATCGGTTAATTGTTCCATTTTTTTAGATACATCTTCAGTTGTTCGTGCAAGTGCAACACCTTCAACAGTTTGATCATTTAGTGATGATAAATTTTGACTTATTTCGTCGGCGACCGTAGTTTGCTCTTCTGTAGCCTGCGCTGTTTGCATTGCCATATCGTTCACTTTAGTTGACGAGCTTTGCATTGCATTAAGTACATCATTAGTTTGAGTAAATGACCCCACAGCATCATCAGCAAACTGCTTTCCTTCATCAATTGCTTTTATAGATTGCTCAACACTTGTCGCAAAGTGCTCAATCATTTGTTGAATATCGTTAGTGCTGACCTGTGTACGTGTTGCAAGCGTTCTGACTTCATCAGCAACAACAGCAAACCCTCGGCCATATTCGCCAGCACGTGCTGCTTCAATTGCCGCGTTTAATGCTAATAGATTGGTTTGCTCCGCAATAGCACGAATAACCTCTAATACTTTGGCTATGTTATCTGAACTTTGTTGTAGTTCAGTTGAGCGCGCCATCGCCTGATCCATATTTTGTGAAAGAGAAACAATACGAGCGCTCGAATTAGCAACGGCAGTTAAACCTTGTTGCGCCAAATTTAAAGAGTTATCAGCCTCACTCGAAGATTGTTGAGCAACTCCTGCAACTTCTCTACTTGCTACACTCATTTCATGTACAGCACTGACTATAGACTCAGAAGCCTGACCTAAAGCTTGGTTTACACTGTTATTTTGATTCGCAACCTTACTTAGCTCTGCACCTAGCGTATTTAGTTCTTTTGATTGCTCTAAAATATCGCGAATGAGCTGCTGTAAATTATCTAAAAAGCCATTAAAACTAGTAGCAAGATCTGCAAACTCATCTTGAGATGTTACTTGTATACGCCCCGTTAAATCACCATCCCCCGATGCAATATCATTAATACGTTCTGTAACATAATTAATTTGTTGCGTTAACTGTTTAGGTATTATGTAGCTAAACCAAACGGCTATTAATAAAATAATTATAACGAAAACTAACATCATCAACTTAGTCGACTCTATTTTTTCGGATAATTTATTAATTTCTTGTTCGGAAGTTTTTTCAGCTAACTCTCCAGCGCGGTCAAGCCTTACTCTTAAATCAGCAAATGTCTGTTCCGATTCAAACTGCTTTGCCTCACTCTTATCAGCCATATGAGCGTTAGAGGCATTATGCCAAGCATTAAAAGTAGCATCAAAACTTCTAAATTCATTTTTGATTTCTGGGTAATCCGTGAGAAGATCCAAATACTGCTTTAATTTTTGTATTACTTGCGCTGCATTTTCTTTGTGTTCTGCCTTATATTTTTCAATATTATTAGTATGCGTAACAAGATTTAGCTCTGCGACCTTAGCTTGATATAAGTCACGATCCGCATTTAATGCGAGTGAAGTTGCCTTAATAAATTTTTCAGATTGCACATCCAATGCATTTTTTTGTAGATTAATTAAATGGGTGTAGCCAATAATTAACGACAATACTGCAATTCCTAAAATCACTATAGGAAAAGAAACTTTAACGCGAATACTATGCAAATTCATTTATCACTCCTGACGGGATTACACACTATAACTAAATTTTAAAAAGGCAACACATGCATTAAATTTATAATTTCCATTGCATATTAAGCATTACTTGCTGTTGTGAAATAGACTGTTTAAAGCCAATTGCAGCTCTATTTTCAACTACACTTTTAAGAGTAGCCCCTTCAACACCTATTTGTAACTTTTCGCTCAACTGATAACGCCATGTTGCAGTTAGACCTTCACCATGACTGCCATTAGGGTCAAATACAGTGGTATCGTTATCTGTAACTTTAAAATAATCATAACGCAACGATACTCTGTGCTTACCTTCTTTATGACTCATCATTAAATAATGACTATAGTATGTATTGTCTATTAACGCATTATATCCCATTTCAGTTTTACCACTTAATACTTGCGCAATGAGGCGTGTTTTTTTATTTAACTTATAGAGCCATGCGGCGCTGGTAAACCGAGTATCCCACGCATATTGTCCTGAGCTAATATTAAGTTTGGTCGGATCGCCATTGTTATCATAATAATAAATTCGAAATTGTGATTGTTTTAAGTAATCCCAGTGCATACCCACATAATAACCAAAGCGACCATCCACCTCTTCAAACGGTAATACTTGGTTAGCTTGCCAACGTAATTGGGATTCATTTAATGCTGCTATAGGTGCAAACCTGACGCCTTCGTTAAATGTTGTTTGCCTGTCATGTAATGCAAAACCACGCCATGCGAGCAATGTACCTGCCGGGTCATTTCCTTTAAATGTAGCTCCTATAACACTAAAGCCATGTGCACTATTAAAACGCTTTGCAGGTCGCTTTATAGTAACCTCAACTCCGACAGTACGTAGTTCTTCACCAATCCAACTATTAATTGCTGAATTTGTATAATTATATGGCGACGTCCAGCCAATATCTGGGTTTTCTAAAGACATTAATGGATAAAAGCCACCTACACGTACATGCCATTTATAGTTACTGTTAGATAACGGTTGGTACTTTATGTAAGCTTGCGTTAAACCTAAAGCCACATCAGGGTCTTGATTTATATTCAGTACACCATGAGCCGACCAACTAGATGCTAAATCAACATTAAAATCTAAAATACCTTGTGATAAAATAAGCTCATCGCTTTTAGCATCGTGCCGATACAATCCAATACCGCCCTCTTGAAAACTAAGCGTATCATCACCTTGCACTGCTCTAACTTGTATTAAGCCTTTTACCTGTGCACTTAGCGCACCACTAAAAAATACAATACAATACAGCAGTGTCAGCTTTAGTAAGTTATTAGTAATCATCGAATTCGTCCGTGGCAAAATCAATCTGTTCGGTTATAGTTTGCTTTATTTTATAAGTAAGTGGGGCTGAATTTACAGTTACACTCTCTGATTCAACATTACTAATATCACCAAATCCTGAATGCCATACATTGAGAGTGTATTCTCCTAAAGGTGCTGCTAAATCAACCTTTCCTGTTATATCGGTAATAGCAAAAATAGTGCTATCAACCACAACGATATAACCCAGCATCCAATCATGAATATTACACCCAAGCTCTACAACACCGGTTTGCTCAAACACCAAGGGCGCTTTAGGTTGTTCTTTATATAGCTTTAATTCGAATGTTTTAGCCTTAGAAAACGAATACACATGATGCATAATAGAATCTGCATTTGGAAACTCCACTTTAGCGTTTTGCGGTACAACTAAAATGCGTGGTGTAAACTCTCTGTTTTTTTGACTCATTGCATAAGGCGCATCCGGTGCAATGATTGCTTCTGAAGTGTTTTTTGCAGTTAGCCACACGACGGCATTCGCCATTGGTTCATCTTTTGTATTTTTAATTGTTATTTGAATTGCCGCTGCTTGCCAACTTAAAACCATTGATATTATAAAAATTAAATACTTAATCATTCGCTTACCATTCTTATTTTCAACTTATTTATATTATAGACCGGTTAGATTACTTATTTCTTTCTATTTTTTATAACATTGAATACGTATGTAGAAGTTCGTATTCCTTAATAACTGCCTTTATGCTGGTTAATTCATACTGGCATACCAAGGATCTCATAATGAGAACATCAACACTTTTACTTTTAGCTTTTTCGAGCAGTTGTTTTGCTCAAACAGCGACGTTGCAATCTCCTAATGGCAATATAAAAATAACTATATCAGACGAACTAAATACTCCAACATATTCTATTGATTTTAAAAACAGACCAGTAATAACAAGCTCCGCTCTAGGGTTTGAATTTAAACAACAAGCACCTTTTAGCGAAGGCTTTAAAATAGCAAAAACCCAAAAACAAACCGTTAATACTCAATGGCAGCTGCCTTGGGGTGAGCGCCAAACAGTGACTGATAAGCATAATGAAGTTGCCGTAACATTTAATAAATCACAGCCTCAAGGTGGTACTTTCACCGTAAAATTTAGAGCCTTTAATAATGGTATTGGCTTTAGGTACGAAGTGCCTGAACAAATAGGTTTCGAAAAAACAGAAATAACCAAAGAGCTTACCGAGTTTGCAATAGCCGACAGTAGCAATGCAACAGCATGGTGGATACCTGCTCGTGGTTGGAACCGTTATGAGTATGTTTATAACACCACCCCGCTTAATGACGCAGCTTTAGTGCACACTCCATTTACCTTTAAAAATAAAGATGGCATACATTTAAGTATTCACGAAGCTGCACTTGTTGATTACGCCGCCATGGTGCTTAATCAGCGTCGCCCTGGTACATTTCAGGCAGATTTAACACCTTGGTCAGACGGTATTGCAGTTAAAAAACAAGGCGCATTCAATACCCCGTGGCGTACAATCCAAATGGGCGAACATGCTGTTGATTTAGTTAATTCGGATATTATTTTAAATTTAAACGAGCCAAATAAGCTCGACGATGTATCGTGGATTAAACCTGGTAAATACGTCGGTATTTGGTGGGGAATGCACATAGAAACACAAACGTGGGGGAGCGGCGAAAAACACGGAGCAACCACAAAAACAACTAAATACTATATGGATTTTGCAGCACAACACGGTTTTGATGGCGTATTAGTTGAAGGCTGGAATATTGGCTGGGATGGTGATTGGTATTTTAATGGCGATGTATTTAATTTTACAAAACCTTATGACGATTTTGATATTGCAACACTTGCACAATATGGCAAAGAAAAAGGCGTTCAGCTCATTGGTCATCACGAAACGTCAGGTAATGTGAGCAACTATCGTGATCAAATGGAAGACGCCTTTGCTCTTTACGAAAAATTAAACGTAAGCCAGGTAAAAACAGGTTACGTAGCTGATGGCGGGAATATTAAACGCATAGATGAAAACGGCATAGCTCGTCATGAATGGCACGACGGCCAGTTTATGGTTAACGAGTATCTTTACAACATAAAACTTGCCGCAAAGCATAAAATTAGTATAAATACCCACGAGCCGATTAAAGATACGGGCCTGCGCCGTACCTACCCCAATTGGATTGCGCGTGAAGGCGCACGTGGACAAGAATTTAACGCATGGGGCTCCCCGCCTAACCCACCTGAACACATACCAATGCTTGCCTTTACCCGCATGCTTGCAGGCCCAATGGACTTTACACCTGGTATTTTTGATATGAGCTTTAATGGCTTAGGTGATGACACAAATCGCCCACAAACTACACTTGCCAAACAGCTGGCGCTTTATGTTGTTTTGTATAGCCCAATTCAAATGGCGGCCGACTTACCTAAAAATTACTTAGCGAAGCCCGACGCATTTCAATTTATCCAAGATGTTCCCACCGATTGGCAGCAAAGTATTGCCCTAGATGGCGAAGTAGGAGACTTTATTGTATTTGCCCGCAAAGAGCGTAAAAGTGGTAAATACTCAGGAAACGATTGGTACTTGGGTGCCGTTACCGATGAAAAAGCCCGTACGATTAAAGTAAAACTCGATTTTTTAGAGCAAGGCAAAAAATTTGAAGCACAAATTTATAAAGACGGTGAAAATGCCGAGTGGAAAAATAACCCATACGATTTAACTATCGAGAAACGTATTGTAACTGCAAACGATAAGCTTACTTTAAAACTAGCAACAAGTGGTGGTACAGCAATTCGCTTTAAAGCACTTTAAATAACACAAAAAATATACCAAGTAACCTGGGCTATTGGCTTTTCAAGATTGAAATTCAACCCAGATGCTATTTAATCGCGGTGCGAAGCTTGTAACTTAAATGGCAGCGTGCACTTACTTGGTATTTATGAGGGATAACCATGTACATTAGGCGCAGCCTTGCCTACAAACCAAACACACACTTTTTAAATAACCCTTTGTCAGCCTCACCTATTCTTTTTTAGATATGCTATTTGCTGTAATACTCTGTAATAGATTTCTTTAGCTGCATCATCTACCTTTATCAATAATTCCACATAAAAAAATTAGTATTGGATAACAATAATCCTAAGTTGCAGCTAAAACGAAGAAAAACATAAAAAGTGGTTACTCATACAGCTTAGGCATTTAATACCTATTTCTTGCAATCTCGATTGCCAATCTCACAGCATTCCGAATGCAATATTGAAAACAAATAACAACGGTAGTTTTATTCTTTTTTTCGTAAAAATCACGCAGCTGAAATTAATAAAAATACAATATTTTCTCAAAACCAAATTATATCTCAATAGCTTAAAAGGAATACTTACAATGGCTAAAAAAGAAAATCCAACAAAACCATCAGCTAACAACATACCTTGTTGGTCAGATAATGAAAGTGTTGAACAAGCCTGTAGACGTTTAACTGAGATGTTTGTTGGCCTCGGCCAAGTACCACGTATTGATAAAGGTCAACAACCTGCGCAACGTGCCGTTTTTAGAAAGCAACATGGCATCGCATACGGTAAGTTTAAAATTAATCCAGACATAGACCCGCAATTCAAAATTGGTATTTTTTCTAAAAGTGAATATGAATGCGCCATACGTTTTTCGAGTGATACCACTCCTTCCTCCCCCGATTTACACAGCACACTTGGTTTAGCAATGAAGTTGTTTGCGGTCAATGGAGATAAATTAATTGGTGAAAGCAATACCGCTGATTTTATTTTTCAAAATATGGATCGTTTTTTCACTAAAAATGCGCAACAGATGTGCCAATTTACAACAGCAGGTGTGATTGATAAAGATTATGATGCTTACCTAAATGACCCTAAAAATAGTGACGTTGCTAACATCCTAAACGACATGCAAAAAGTTGAATCGAGCTGCTTAAGTGCCAAATATTGGGCTATTTTGCCATTCAAGCTAGGTGATCAACAAATTGTTAAATATCGCTTAGTTCCTGAAGAGAGTGAAGTCGGCGCGCCATGCGTTGATAACAATTACCTTGCTTTAGATTTACAGCGACGATTACGAGAAGGGAGTGCTAAATTCCGATTTGAGGTACAACTACGTACAAATCCAGAAACAATGCCACTCGATGACGCTCAAGCAGTATGGAGCACTCAACAAAGTCCTTATGTGTGTATTGCTCGTCTACATCTAGCACAACAAAATATTACAGCAATTGGCCAAGCCGAACTTGGTAGTAACTTGGCATTTAATATTTGGCGTACTTTAGCCGCCCATGAACCACTTGGCAGTATCGCACTTGCACGAAAGTCAGCCTATGCAGCCAGTGCAAAAGCACGTCACACAGCTAACGGACAACAGCTACAAGAGCCAACTAAATTAACTAACTTCAATCCAGAACAAGCACAAGAAGCGGATTCTGAATGTATTGTTTATGCCGGAATTTACCCTCCTATTGGCGTAATGCGCGTTGGCAACAGCAAGGACGATTATTTTATTGGTCCGCAGCAACCTCAACCAGTTCCCAATAGTGACGAATATGCGTATCGCGATAAAAGCGGTGCACTTAAACGCCAAGCTGCAGAGTTTAGAATTTATGGTTTTAACGCTGCAGGTAAGGCTATAAAAGAGCTTACACTAGATAATGCAGATATCACATGGCACGCCCAACTCGCCAATCAAAAATCATCTTGGTACGAGTTTCAAATTGCTTTAGATATTCCTGAAGCCGCAGACGCTCCACCTTCGCTACTGCGTAATAATAATGTAGCAGACCGAGATAAACTTCATATTAATGGTGGTCAGCGCAAGCTAAGTGGTAAAAACGTAAATAGCAAAAACGAACATAACTTTATTGGTAAGTTTATGGACGAAGATGTCTACTTAGGCGAGATGCGCAGCGATAACCACGGTCGATTAATAATGTTAGGAGGACATGGTGTTGCCCGTAATTTAAAAGGCGATATTGCGGTAACTTTCGCCAACAACGAAGGTTGGTATGACGATATATCCGATGGCCCAATTACTGCCGAGGTTGCTCATAATGGTGTTGCATTAAGAGTTGAACCAGCTTGGGTCATTTGTGCGCCGCCTGATTATGCGCCTATGCAAAAATCAGTTCGTACTATGTGGGATTTAATGCGCGATGTTGCTGTTAATAGTAGCATGCTAGCACGGCCACAACGCCCATCATTCACAGAGGATATTCAACCTATATTTTCTAGGATGACCAATTTACAGTGGGTTAATAGCGGCTTTGCTGGTGCATTCGGCTGGGGTGGTCAATTTGATTATACGACTCCAGAATGGTTGGCAAAACTTAGTGACCCATCACCTGCATATCAAGAGCTCCGCCGGACTTTATCTAATAACTTTCGTCGAACTGATGTATCAGGTGCACAAGCACCTCAACTATGGCCTTGGTTATATGGTGACGCTATTAGCATCCCTCCAACAGGCTCAGTACGCCAGCATGCGACTTTGTCTAATTTACAATTGTCGTTTTTAGACCAGTGGGTAAAAGGTGATTTCATTAATGATTACAAACCACAATCACGCTGCCCTGTGCCAACTCAGCCACCAACTATTGATGACTACCCTGTTGCCGAACAGCCTGAACAGCTAACGCGTGGTGCAATGGAGTTTTGCCTTGCTGATGCATTTCATCCAGGCTGTGAGATGACTTGGCCAATGCGAACGGCCGGAATGTATATGTCTCCATTTCGACTAAAACATGCATTACCTGATACACAAAGTGATCATTGTTATTATGGGCCTATTATGAATCATGATATTTATACTTTAGCAAAAGGCCCTTTGTTTGGTGGCCAAGTAGCAGGAGGGATCACACGTTGGATGGCTATTCCATGGCAAACTGACACGGCCAGTTGTCGCGATGGTTATAGCTCTGAGTATGACCCATTTTTACCCACATTTTGGCCAGCTCGTGTTCCCAATCAAATAATGAATCAACGACGCTATCAACAGGTTCTTGATACATCATTATCTGATAGTACCCGCCAGCAAGCGTTTGCATATAGAACAGATTGGCTTGATGACTTGCCCCTACATGGTAACCCTGCAACCTATACCAACCAAATAAATAGTATGGTTGAGCACTTTGCAGAACTTGCTATTGTACAAACACATACTGGTGCTATTAACGACGAACAATTCCCCAACACTATGCAGGTAGGCATGCTACCTCATAATAAAGCAGGCGAAGGTTTAGTTAACTTAGCCAGTAAAGCAATACAACATAGTAACGTTACTCTCTCTGTAGATTTGACTCATAATCGAAGCAAAGTAGATTTAGGCGTGACCGAAAAAGCCAACCGTTTTCATCGCATCAAAGGACGTTGAAATCGCTATGCCAATGATTAAAAATGAGGACGCAAAAAACAGTGTTGTGATCATTGGTGCTGGCGTGGCTGGATGTATTGCCGCGCTTGCTTTGTGCGATTCTTATAAGGTGACGCTTATCGATAAATCAGCATCTCCTGAAGAACGTATTGGAGAGTGCTTAGCACCCGCAGCAAGACGAATTTTAAAACAACTCAACTTACTAACTGAATTTGAAAGCCGATTAGAAACGGATATTGCACTTCCTCATCATTTGCCTAATGCCGGAATGCAAATAAGTTGGGGTCAAGAAGCCCTGCACATTGCAGATAACCTCAATAACCCTGATGGTTTCGGCTGGCGACTAGACCGAAAAAGGTTTGAGTTGTTTTTACGTGAAAAAGCCCAACAGCGAGGCGTAGAATGCATTTGGCCCGCTAAATTAATTAACAGTCAATACAAAGAAAACTCTTGGCATATTACACTTATAAATTCAGACTTAAATGAAGATCAGGAAGTAAGCATAGTATGTCCATTCGTTATTGATGCAACTGGTCGCCAAGCACATTTTGCCAAAAAGTATACCGATCGCCAGCAAAGTGATCGCCTCATATCATGCTGGGCAACTTTAGATGACAATAGCGAAAATAAACTGGGCAATATTCACTCAACTAATAATGGTTGGTGGTACAGTGCTCCACTTCCAAACCAGCGGCGTGTTTTAGCCTTCCAAACTGATTCAGACCTAATGCCTAAGGGGCTGCATCGCGATCCAGCATACTTTATTAAGTATGCTCAACAACACTCATCACTCGCAAAATTACTAAATGACAATCAAAAAACGCTAAATTTACAGGGCATTGTAAGTGCTAACTCAACACGTTTGAACAACTTTTCAGGTCAACAATGGGCCGCATTAGGTGATGCAGCTATAAGCTTTGATCCCTTGTCATCACAAGGAATTTTTAACGCAATGGCAAATGCGATGCAACTCGCATTACTGCTTAAAAAATCAAATATACTAAACATTATCGACAATGATATACAACAGCACTTTAACAAAACTTACCAACAGCAAATAGAGCAAATATGGCGTCATTATTTACACCATCAACATTTCTTTTATAACCAAGAACAGCGCTGGTCTAAAATGCCTTTTTGGCAACGCAGACATCAATATAAAGCATAACCATGATTATTTTTACGCTAGAGTGTTGATCTTTCATGACTAAAGCTACTTTAGCTAGGGGTGATTTAGTTATCGCAGGAAGTTTGCAACCTAGTGGGCTAAGTAAAAGTAAACCGTCTCTAGGGCAAACCCAAAGGGCTGAGCATGTTTGGCATTTATGGGGAGTAAAAATATATATTAGCTATCCAATGCTAATAATTTTTCTAACTACTCGAATAATTACAAATCAAGTAGCTATAAAAAGTAAGGTCACTATTTAATCTTCGTAATACCAATCTGCTTAATTAAGTAAGCTATTTTGAGGTAAGAAAACAGTGTCGATAATAAGGCAAAAATTCGTTATTTAGTTGTTCTATATAAGAAATATTTAACACAGTTAGCGTCAAGTTTAAGCTCTCAAATTGCTCAAAGATTATTACGAATTGGTATTAATGTATTAATGATGTAACAGCTCAAAAGCATGCTAAGAAGCGATACAAACACTCTATTTTGCTCCATTATAAAAAACACTACGAAAAAGCTGTATACAATACCCTAATAAAAACGATTAATGCCTGACCGTACATAGCACATGTATTTTGAAATATGTGGAGGTAATCATATGGCTTATACCTTGTAAGTCTATTTGGTATTAAACACTTAGTTTACAGTTAGTAACTACACAGCTATTCGCTTTAAACAGCTTGGTTAGTTACTTTTATAGGCAAGTATATTTGCGCACTTAGCCCGCCTTCGGGACGATTTTCAAGCATCACTTTTCCATCGTGCATATCTACTATACGCTTGATAATTGCCAGCCCTAAACCACTGCCTTCGCTCCCTCGAGCAGCATCACCTTGCTTAAATGGTTCGAACACGGACTCTAACTCACTTTCAGGAATGCCGGGGCCATTATCGTTTACTGCAATAACGACATATTTTTTATTTGGACTAAAATAACTAAGTACTTCTATATCATCTTGTGAATAACGCAGCGCATTACCAATCATGTTTGTTATTACACGCTTAATAGCCACAGAGCTTAGCGGTATATTGCCAATACTTGGGTTCTCTTTAAACGTAATTACACGTTGATGCTTTAGCTCCGAATGAATAACTTCAGCCACCAGTGCATTTATATTTTCACAGGTTAGTTCTTCACGCTTATGATGGCGTAAGTACTCGATAAATTGGTCGATAATACCGTTCATGTCTTCAATATCGTAAATAATACCTTCGCGTAAGTACTCATCAGCTTCAGCCATCATTTCAGTCGCTAAACGAATGCGTGTAAGCGGCGTGCGTAAATCATGTGACACACCAGCCATTAATAAACGGCGGTCATTCTCTAGTGCAGCAATACCCCGCGACATCTGATTAAACGCGCGCGTTACTTCTATCACTTCTGTTGAACCTTCCTCTGCTAACTTAGTAGTAAAATCACCTTTACCAACTTTTATTGCAGCTTGCTGTAACGCTTTAAGCGGCCTATTGAGGTGCCTTGCAAACAACCACCCACCTAACACACTTAAAAATCCGATGCTTGATAAATAAAAAGTTAAAAATTCTAAATTATTCTCTTGGAAACCAGTTAACGGTACTTTAACCCAGTAACCTGGAGCTTGGGGGGCTTCGACCCAATATATGAGTGGACCAGTTTGGCTAATGCGCACACGCGAGAAGCCATTTAACTGTTTCGTCATACTGCGCGATAACCCCGAATACTCACGAGTTTGCCCTAACCCATTACGCATTGCCTCACGTTGAGTCATTACTTCAATTCCAGTGATTTCAAAAAACTTTTCTGAAACCTCGTCGTTTATCTCAATGCCGTCTTCCCAATCTATAAATACAGTTTTTATTTGCTTTGCGAGCATTAAATTTACTTGCTCAATTGTAGGCTTTACAACATATAAGCTTACTGTAACGTAAGACACTATTTGGTTTATTAGTAATAATGCGGCTACCAAAAAAACCGTTTGTCCAAACGCACTACGCGGAAAAAATCCCATATAAATTACTTTTCACCATCAGGAACAAATACATACCCCAAACCCCATACGGTTTGAATATAACGCGGATTGGCAGCATCAATTTCAATCATGCGTCGAAGTCGCGACACTTGCACATCAATACTTCGCTCAAGCGCACTGTAATCACGCCCACGCGCTAAGTTCATTAGCTTATCGCGGCTAAGTGGCTCTCGTGGATGCGAAACAAGCGCTTTAAGCACTGCAAACTCACCACTGGTAAGCGATATTGTTTTGTCCCCTTCACTCATTTCGCGCGTTGCTAAATTAAGGGTGAATTTACCAAATGCGATCAAGTTTTCTTCAGCAGCAGGGGCGCCTGGCACTTCTTTTGCGCGGCGGCGTAAAATAGCTTTAATACGCGCAAGTAATTCCCGTGGATTAAATGGTTTTGGGATGTAATCGTCAGCACCGAGCTCTAAACCTATAATTCGATCTACTTCATCGCCTTTAGCGGTGAGCATAACAATAGGGATTTCGTTTTCTTTTTGGCGTAACCTACGACAAATTGACAATCCATCTTCACCTGGAAGCATTAAATCGAGAACCATTAGATGAAAATTTTCACGCTCAAGGAGTCTGTCCATTTGCTCCGAATTTCCTGCGGTTCTAACAATAAAGCCTTGCTCTACTAAGTAACGTTCGAGCAAACTGCGTAAGCGCATATCGTCATCAACAACTAATACTTTTGTGGTCTCGTGTCCCATAATCTCTTTCTTATTTTTATATCCAATTATTAGTTAATATAAATGAAAAACTGAATAATCAAAAACTAATTACTTGCTTAGATTGTTACTGAACATTTCAAAGCTTACTTGCTCGTACTTTATTACATTTTACGCTCGACAAGTTTTGGCAAATTTAATAACGTGCACACCATTAGAGTTAATAAAGAATTCACCATGAAAACAAATTTAGTTACCCGCGAAGGTTACTTACAATTACAACAAGAACACGACCAACTATGGAACGTTAAACGCCCAGAAGTAACAAAAATAGTCAGCTGGGCGGCCAGTCTCGGAGATCGCTCTGAGAACGCTGACTATCAATATAACAAGCGTTTGCTACGCCAAATTGACCGTCGTGTACGCTATTTACGCAAACGCATACCTGATTTAAAAATCATCGACTACTCTCCCGTTCAAGATGGAAAAGTGTTTTTTGGTGCATGGGTCGAAATTGAAAACGAAGAAGGTGAAACTAAAAAATTCAGAATTGTCGGACCTGATGAAATTTACGACCGAAAAGATTACATATCAATAGACTCACCTATGGCGCGTGCATTGATTAAAAAGCAAGTAGATGACGACTTTGAAGTACCTACTCCTCAGGGTAAAAAGCAATGGTATGTAAACAGTATTGATTACCAAAAAAAGAAATAAAAAGTTTTGATTCAGATCATGTTAACTTTTGATTGTGTAAATTAGGTCAATAAGCTATAAATGAATTATTCAAGTTGATTTGTTTAATTTGAAAGCAGTTAATTAAGGTCGTGGGTATGTCAAACATAGTACAGCGCATATTAAATAATGCCGTATTGTTTGCACTTTTAATGAGTGTAAGTTTGACTCTGCATGCCAATAACACTGAAGTAAACCTTGATAACGCTAAACTATCTAATCACTTTATTGCTTGTGATATTCCTGACCAGGCAAACCTCGATTTTGACGTAGACTCTCACGTTAATACTATTACCTTTAGGTCGCCTCAACCACTTCCTAATGTCGTAGATTCTTTTTATAAGAGCACTAATCTAAACAGACCTTTTAGCACTGCGTACCAACGCGGACCACCTAGCTATTTAATTTAATTCATTATTTTACAACTTAATTAAATTTTATAACGACTAAGGTGACTACTATGTCTAACTTTAAAGAATTACGTACTCAAAGCATTTCTCACGGCGTTATTGCAAGCACATTTGCAGATGACCAACCATTAATTGATTTAGCCTCTCCGGCATTAAAAGTGGTAAATAATTTCACTCAAAAAACACCTGTCCGCGCCCAGTATGAAACAACAATTGAAGCAGCACTAAAACAGATTAGCGCTCAACAATCTGATTTTGTCTTAGTAACGGACGACAACCAAAAATTAATTGGAATAGTTTCAAGTGCTGATTTACAAAGCTCAAAAATCACGATTATTGCCCAGCGTTTAAATACACCGCGTAATGAAGTTAGCTTACGCCACATAATGACACCAATAAGTCAGTTAATGAGTGTAAGTATGCAAAGCTTAAGCTACGCATGTATTGGTGATGCGTTGCAAACAATGGAGCATCAAGGGGTGATGTTTTTATTAGTGACTACAACTGACAATGAAATTTGCGGTTTAATCTCAGCACGTCAAATTACTAAAGCGCTACATATCCCTCTGCATATTACCCCCATAGCTAATTCATTCAGTGAAGTATTAGAAAACATAGAGCACCCTCACTAGGGGCTCTTTTAAGGCTATAATTACCCAATCAAGCCAACCATCTTAAAGCAAGGAAAATAGCTTGCTTTAAGAGCTTTTTATTACAACCTCGTGTGATATTATTCAAGCAATTAGTCGTATCAGTTAACTTACTAACTGGTCTTATTTTTGTTTAAAAAGGTTTTTGCATGAGCGATATCTCTGCACGTTTAGCCGGTGAGCTAAATGCACAACAACAGCAAGTTGTTGCTGCAACAAAGTTACTTGATGAAGGTGCAACTGTGCCTTTTATTGCTCGTTATAGAAAGGAAGTAACCGGTGGCTTAGATGACACCCAATTACGCCTTTTAGAACAGCGTTTATCATATTTACGTGAACTAGAAGAACGCCGCAGCTTTATTTTATCAACCATCGAATCTCAAAATAAATTAACAGCAGAGTTAAAGGCAGATATTAGTACTGCGCAAAGCAAAACTGAACTTGAAGATTTATATCTCCCGTATAAAGCGAAGCGCCGTACTAAAGGCCAAATAGCAATTGAGGCCGGATTAGAGCCACTTGCTGATGCACTGTTTAAAAATGCTAACCTTGATCCTGAACAACAAGCTGAACAGTTTATAAATATCGAAAAAGGCTTTGCTGATATAAAGGCAGTGCTTGAAGGTGCTAAGTTTATTTTAATGGAGCGCTTTGCTGAAGACGCAAAACTACTTGCTAAATTTAGAAGCCACATTAGCCAAAATGGCGCAATTCAAAGTACCGTTATTAAAGGCCAAGAACAAGCTGGCACTAAATACCGTGATTACTTTGAACACCAAGAGCTTCTAAAAAAAGTACCTTCGCATCGCGCACTTGCAATGCTGAGAGCTCGAAATGAAGGTGTACTTCAGTTAAATGTTAACCCTGAGCCTAGTGCTGAAAATTCAGCGCAACTTTGTGCCAACATGATTGCTGAGCATTACCGTTTAGATATTAAATATAAAGCGGCAAGTCCTTGGTTATTAAACGTTGTGCAATGGGCGTGGAAAATTAAATTAGGGCTGCATTTAGAAAACGAATTTTTTGCAGCCATGCGCGAAAAAGCAGAAGCTGGTGCAATCGACGTATTTGCTAAAAACTTAAAAGATTTATTAATGGCAGCACCTGCAGGCCCTCGTACTACTTTAGGTCTTGATCCAGGCCTTCGAACTGGCTGTAAGATTGCCGTTGTTGATAGCACAGGTAAATTACTAGCTACACAAACTATTTTCCCTCATGCACCACAAAATCATTGGGATAAATCAGTGCGTACGTTAGAGCAACTTTGTCGTCAGCATAAAGTTGAGCTAATTGCGATTGGTAACGGTACTGCATCACGCGAGTCAGATAAGTTAGTTGCTGAAATTATCAAAGCAAACAGCGAACTTAAACTTAGTAAAATTATGGTTAGCGAAGCGGGTGCATCGGTTTACTCAGCTTCTGAATTTGCAGCTAATGAATTTCCAGATTTAGATGTTTCTATACGAGGCGCTGTTTCTATTGCGCGCCGCCTACAAGATCCTCTTGCTGAACTTGTTAAAATTGAGCCAAAATCAATTGGTGTTGGCCAATACCAACACGATGTATCGCAAAGCCAATTAGGCCAAAGCCTTATCTCCGTTGTTGAAGACTGTGTAAATTCAGTAGGCGTAGATTTAAACATGGCATCGGTACCGCTACTTACACGCGTATCTGGTTTGAACAAAACATTAGCGCAAAATATCGTTAATTATCGCGATGCTAACGGCACATTTACTAAACGTAGTGAGCTTAAAAAGGTTGAGCGTTTAGGGCCAAAAGCATTTGAACAAGCGGCTGGTTTTTTACGTATTAACAATGGTAGCGATCCGCTAGATAACTCATCAGTTCACCCTGAAGCTTATCCTGTTGTTAAACGTATTTGTGAACGCAATAGCGTCGATGTCAGTAACCTAATTGGTAACAGCGACTTTTTAACTAAACTTGCTGCTAACGATTACACTGACGAAAAATTTGGCTTACCAACCGTTACCGACATTATTACTGAGCTTGATAAACCAGGTCGAGATCCTCGTCCTGAATTTAAAACAGCTGAGTTTAAAGCCGGTGTTGAAAAAATTAGTGATTTAAAACCAGGTATGATTTTAGAAGGCGTGGTTTCAAACGTTGCTAATTTTGGTGCGTTTGTTGATGTAGGTGTTCACCAAGATGGTTTAGTGCATATTTCAGCAATCACGAATAAATTTATATCAGATCCGCGTGAAGTTGTTAAAGCTGGTGATATTGTAAAGGTTAAAGTAGTTGAGGTAGACGCTGCACGTAAGCGCATAAGCTTTACTATGCGCTTAGATGACGAAATTGACACAAGTAATAAGTCAGCAGCTCCAGCTACGCAAAAGCCACAAACTCGTGCTGCAAAGCCTAAACGTGACAATGGTAATGCGTTAATGGGTAATGCATTTGCCGATGCGTTCGCTAATGCTAAAGTAAAAAAATAATAGTTGTACAGCTAAGCTAAAACGAAAAAAACCGCGTAAGCGGTTTTTTTGTGGTTATGTTTTGCTAGATTATTAACTTAACGCTGAAAAACTACTTTGGCTCGCTGGCGATGTCGCCATTTGATAAAAGTTAGCAATACGCCCTGCACGTGCCTCAACATCGGCATCACGTGTTTGCTCGTCACTTTTAGCTGTTTTTGTATCGCTGCTTTCATCGCTAGAGAATGAAGCTTCAAGTTTACTTTTTGCGTCTTCGTCATCTTCTTTTTCAGGTTGTGCAAGCTCAGCCTGAGCCGCTGCTAGCTTTTGCGTAGCATCTGCAGCAATAGAGCGATCAGCTCCCGAAGGCTCAGCAGGTGCTAATGCAGCAGCGCGCACCGTTTGCATTTTATCAATCGTCGCTTGTGGGTCGCCGGGTATTTCTGATACATCAATTTGTACTTCTCCGCCAACTGCGTAATTAGTACCATCGGGCCCGCGTTGATATTCATAACTTGGCGAACCTGCATGTTGTCCACCTACAGAGGCATGCGCTTGTTCGTGTATTCTGACTTCGGTATCTCGAGCCTTTAGCTCTTTAATTTGTAGCTGTTCTTGCTCTAATTGCAGCTCTTCTTGCTCTAATTCTTGTTGCTCACTTGCTTCGTTTTCTTGTTCAGAGCCTTCAGGGTTTTCTGAGTTTTCATCGCGTTGTTGAACTGATTTTTCGTCTGTTGTTTTTCCCGTTGCATCATATGTTACGCTATCACTTCCACCTGGCAACTTCGCTTTTTCAGCGTCACTTTGGGCTTTAGTTTCGGTATTACTTGCGCTACTTGATGCTGGTGCAGGAATGACTTCGCGTAGTTGGTTGTCACGTCGTGCAGTTTCCGTATAAACATTTGCTGTGTTTATATTAATAGATGGAAATGGCGTGACAATATTCATAATATTAAACTTTAATATCGATTAACGTGCCAAGTACATCATCGGCGGTTTGGATTGACTGCGTGTTTGCCTTAGCGTTAAACTCTTCAACTTTTAAATTAACAAGTGCTTCATCAACACGGGCTGGTTGTGCTACTGGTGCTGTAATAGCTTCTTCAGGGCGTGCTGCCGTAAGCTGACGTTGCTGCGCTAACTGCGCGTCGTCTTGCTGTTCAATATTGGCACGATTAATCTCAGCACTGGCCTTTTCGATACCTTGGCTAGCACGATTAAATCCTTCAACACCGTTATTAAATACAGATCCGATTGGCATATTAAAACCTCCACCAAATTAACATTGCTTAATTATCGCTCAGTTTATGCACAAAATAAAGCTTTAAACTGCGCTATTTTCAGCTCAATTTTAAAGCATTGATTTAACGACAGATAAAAACTCTCTCTTATGAGAAATAAATGGGGCGTGCGATGCTTTATCAAGCACTTCATATTCAAACTCAGTATTTAGTGCTGATATTTCCGCAATCGCTTTATAAGGTACAAGTGCATCTAAACGCCCGAATATACCTTTAATAGAGACCGGGCAACGAGTAAATAACTCACGCAGGTCTTCGCTTTTTAAAATATCCAAACCTGCCATAAGCGCTTCAGTATTTGGTGCGCTGTACTGATTTAGTAATAGTTTAAGTTGCTTTATATCATCCCTTGCCGACTCACTTCCCATCGCTTGAATTGCTAAAAATCGCTCTATCGTTTTTTCTCTATGATTAACTAGTTGGTCTTTAAATTGTTCTAATACTTTGGAATTAATACCAGGCCAATCTATTTGCTCTGCAAAAAATGGCGTTGATGCAACCAATATTACTTTTGACACTTTTTCAGGCCAATGCTTAGCAATATACAGTGCAAATAAGCCACCTAATGACCAGCCCATTAAAATTGATTGTGGTTTTAGTTGTTCACTCAAAAGTGCGGCTGCATCATGGAGTGTATAAGGGCTTGGACAAGCAATACTATTACCAAACCCAGGTAGGTCAAGGCTGCGTACATTCCCTGAATATAAAAATTCAAGCTCTGGCTGAACCAACTGCCATACCCCCTGATTCATTCCCCAACCATGTAATAACACTAATTCGTTTTGCATATTTGCCTAACCTTTACCAAACTTAGGCTTATCATAACGTTTAAATAGGTGGTTGTAATGCACGGAGTGAATCAATGAAACAAGCCATTTTAAATTGGTTATTTCCCTCTTATTGCGTGCAATGCCAAAGCCCGATTACAGCTAATTTAGGGCTGTGTGATTATTGCCTTGAAGATTTACCGTTATTTGATTTTAGTAAGCATACTAATTTACTGCACCGACCCGATATTGTTGAAATGTTTCCCAATTGTGAGTTTGATATGTTATTTGCATGCGCATTTTATCAACCTCCATTTGAGCACTGGCTTAAACAACTTAAATTTAATAACCAAATTCATTATAAAAAGGCATTGCAGCAAGTCATTAAAAAACAGCTTGTACAACTGTTTGCTCAGAGCCAAAACTTACCTGATGCTTTTGTTATTTTACCACTGCATAAAAATCGTTTTTTGGACCGTGGATTTAATCAAGTCAGCCAAGTATGGTATCCATGTTTAACTAATTACTTACCATTGAGTAACGTACTTATTCGCGACAAAAAAACACAGGCTCAGTCAAAACTATCAAAAAAAAAGCGTATTAAAAACTTAAAAAATGCCTTTATTTGTACAGAGGATATGCGCGGTAAAACCGTCGCTATTGTTGATGATGTAATGACAACAGGTGCAACACTTAATGCAGCTACATACGCCTTAAAGCAAGCCGGCGCTAAACACGTTTGGGCTTTTACAACGTGTTTAACACCTATTTAGTTTTAACGATTAAAAACGAGCTCTTATACCTAGGCTAACTGAACGACCAGGTAGAGGTGCTTCATCTTTTAAGTATGACGAATGCACTCGACCTTCTTGGTCCGTTAAGTTATCGCCTTTAATATAAATTGTCATATCGACATCACCTAAATCAAGGTAATAATTAGCTGAGGCAGATAGCATTGTATAGCCATCTGTTTGCGTTTCGTTCTCGGCTACTTTGTCTTGCTTAGCGTTACGAATAACTTCGACTTCGGTATGCCAATTTCCATACTCGTAGTGAACAGATGATCCAAATCTCATTGGTGGCATTCTTGGTACATTACCGCCTGAATCTAATTTAGCGCGGGTATAATCAGTAAATACCTCTAAGCGCCAGTCATCGTTTAAATGCCAATCAACTTGTGCTTCGTAGCCATATAAACGCGCGTTTTGCTGTGAAAACAAAACGACTGGCAAGCCGTCACTTTCTTCATCCGACCCTCCTGATATAGCAACTTGATCCTCAAAATCAGCTGATGTAATAAAAGCCCCATCGCTGATAACTAAATCGGTAAAATCTTCAAAAATATAGTTATCTACTTCATTATTAAATACGCTAACACTCGCATTCCATGTATCCGCGTTATAACGATAAGTAATATCTATATTGTTTGAGATCTCTTTTTCTACGCTTTCATCAGTTTGAACAACATTATATTGCCCATTGTCGTCGTCAAGCTCAAAACCACCGCCAATTTCATAAGTGCCCGACCCAATATGAGGGCCGTATGCGTATATCTCTGAAGCCGATGGTGCACGCTGTGAATACGCGTAATTAAAAGCTAAAGAGTTTCTATCATCAATACTCCAAACAACCCCAGCTGACCCTGATACCGCAGTGTAATCTTTGTTATCAAACGAAACACTATTTGAACCGCTTAATCCTGTGAAAAAGTCATTATTTACATCATGCGTTAATTGCTCAACACGTGCACCAAATTGCCATAAAAGTGGACCAACTTCTTTTTCTTCCATTAAAAATGCAGCAATACTGTCTGTCTTAGTAGGCGGGGTAAATGCTTCTTCACCAATCGCTTCAAAATCACTTTTATTATAATGTAAGCCAGCAACACCCTTCCAGCCATATACAGGTGCATGCTCAGCCCATAATCTCGATTCTATGCTTTCGTTTTTAAACGTAGTGCCAATTTCAACACCTTCAATTTCAGAATGCTCATAATCTGTATAGGCATTTTGCCAATGCACGGCTTTTATAAAACCATCCAAATTATTCCAGTCAACTACGCCTTGGTAGCGATCTTGGTTTAGCTTTATAAATACGCCTTCTTCGCCCGGTAAACCGTATTCAGAGTCCATATGACCATACGAAAAAGCAACTCGCGTATCATCTGTTATCCAACCCGCACCAAAGTTATAGCCACTGGCATCAATGTCTGAGTTTGCAAGAGTTGTACTACCGCCCTCTTCATCTATATTTGCGGGTAGCGGAATTTTATAATCGTCGGTTTTACGAGTATATCCATCAACATGGAAAGCAAAGTCACCTGAGCCTGCATTTAAATCTGTTGAAACAGTTTTAGCATCTGCAACATTATCGTACTGTGCAAATACTTCACCACTTACGCCTTCTTGCCTTTGTGAGGGTAAGCGGTTATCAACCACATTTACCACTCCACCAATAGCGCCGCTTCCGTAGAGAAGTGTAGCTGGGCCTCTTAATACCTCAATTTGAGTGGCGGTAGAGGTCTCGGTTGAAACTTGATGATCAGGCCCTACACGCGAAGCATCAGAAGCACCTAAACCGTTTTGGACAACTTTGACTCGTGGCCCGTCTAAGCCACGGATTATTGGGCTACTCGCAACCGGTCCAAAATAAGAGCTATGTACGCCGGGTACATTTTTCAAAGTATCGCCTAACGTTGCAGCTTGATTTTGATCTAACTCTTCGCCACTTAAAATTGTTACAGGGGTGCTTGACTCAAGCACCGTACGCTTTATTGGCGACGCTGTAATTAAGACTCTTTCTATATCGGTTTCATCTTTTTGAAGGTTTTTGTCGGCTGCATACGCGGTGCTGCTCATTGCCGTTAATAAGGCTAGCACTAAAGGTGAATAGTTATTTTTCATGTTGTTATCTCTAAAAATACACAATAAAACTCACTCACTATTGTTAAATAACGAGCGTTTAAAATACGTTTAACTGATTAATTAAAAATAACGAACGGTGGATCTCTATTACCTGTAATAGCAACAAACACGCTGTGAAAGTGCTGGCTATTTAATTTTATTGAAGAAAAAGAATGAAAGTCTGACTCAAACAGAGTCACTTTAGCAGGTATTGAATGCTCTAAATCAATAGAGCTTAAACAGAGTTCACATTCTTGATCTGTCTTTAATACGTGAGAAGTATCGTGCCAAGCAGAAAAAACACTGAATAGCACAACAAGCACTAATGCATATTTTATTAGTGTTGTTTGATTTCGAAGTGAATGTAATGTAAATCTCGGCATAATAGATATACTATAACGTTACAGGTGTTTATGTCGATAAATTAATTTACTTTTTATCTATCATGTACATTAAACCTGTTAATCGATTCTAAAATTATCAACTCAACAGGTTTAACCTTTTATCCTTTAAAGCTATTCCACGGGCCCGTTATTGCTAATGTTTTAGTTGGTGAATATACGTTTACAAATAGTGTATTACCATCAGGAGAGAAACACGCGCCTGCAAGCTCTGTTTGTTCGGTTAAGCGAGCAAATGTATAAACATCTCCATTTGGCGTTACTCCACGCAAATGGTTATCAACAATATCGGTATACTGATCTTCACAAACAATAAGATGGCCATTCGGTGCGACTGTTAAATTATCACCAAAATTAAATAATGATTCATCTTCACTTTCTACAAACAACTCTATCTTACCTGGGGCAGAGCCTTCACTTTCTCTACCCTCAAACTCTGATGGCTGGTATTTCATAACTTGACCAAGCTGTTCTTTACCACCATTCGTGCAGCAAAAATAAAGCTCGTTTTCGCCCCAGTGTACACCTTCGCCACGAGCAAACAGTGCAGCCCCTTGTTTATAACCTCTAATTCTTAAATCATCTTTTGGGCTCTGTGGCTCATCTAAGTCAATCCATTCAACATCCATCGGTGTATGTTTAAGCATTGTTGATTCACTCCAATTGCGGGTATCAAATTGCGAGTGTTTTTTAATAACCATTGCTTGTAGCTTGCCACCTTTACTAAGCTTGCCAAATTCATTGGGAATAAATCGATAAAATAAGCTATCGCCTCTATCCTCAGTAAGATAAACAATGCCTGTGCGTGGATCTATTGCAGCTGCTTCATGGTTAAATCGTCCCATTGCAACAAGTGGTTCTGGTTTTACCAAACCTTTTGCAGTAGCGGGTATTTCGAATATATAGCCGTGAGATTTACCTAATCCATCAGCCTGATTAGCCACGGTTTCTTCACAGGTAAGCCAGCTTCCCCATGGTGTAATACCACCAGAGCAATTTCTTATTGTTCCGCAGAGCGATAGAAATTCTTGTTCTTTTTTATGCTCTTTAATGTTGTAAATTATGTGACTTGTACCACCTGGGAGCGCTACGCCATCATCAAATATATCGTAAGCTAAAGGCGTTTTATGCAACTTAATGCTCGTTGCTGCGTGCTTAATATTTTTAGGTGAAAGTTCATGGTTACGAACTAACGCTACAGTGTCGCCGTCAAGTGCAATACAGCCCATGCCGTCGGCTTTATCCGGTACATTTAAACCATCATCCATAGTATCGCCCAATTGGGAAATAACCTTGTAGCTAAAACCAGCAGGTAAATCGAGTAGTTTTTTTGTATCAGGAATTAAACCACCGTATGCATATACGCTATCTGCTAAGTTAGCTAAAGTAACTTTACCAAATGCGCTTTTAGAAAGGCCGATAAATGCGAGCGTACCTGCACTTAAAAGAAACTGTCTTCTGGAAACCATAATTAAACCTATAGCGATAATGCTTTTAAAAGAGGGTAGATAGTAAATTAAAATGACGAACTAAAATGCGCCTGCATTGTAAATTCATGCAAATGTCATATTAAAGTACAAAATAATTTTACCCACCATTCACTCTAAAGGTATGACCAAAAAATAAAGCGTTACTAAGTAAACGGCTTGTACCATACCAGTAACCTCTAAATACAGGATCGTCGGTCATACCAATCACAGTGCCTCGCCCGTATGAGTGCGCAATTAAGCCAGCACCACCAGCAACTTGCTCAACATTAACGGCATCAGTAAAACCTGCCAATAAAGGTTTTTTAGTGTAGGTAAGTACATTTACGAACGGCGCATCGGAAGCTTCAAGTAACCATGTGCTGTTTTTAAATACCGGTAATGTATTACGATTAAGTGAAAAGCTAAGTGGGTGAGTCAAATCTACGTTGGTATTAAAAATGGCACCTGCAATGCGCTGACGTCCAGCTAAATGATCTTTGTCGCCATAACTTAAACCTGTCGTATTAAATGCGCTCGCTACATCTTGTCGTGATAGATAACTTGCTTTAAGAATTTGCTGATCAACTAAAAATTTAGCGCCGCCTTTGTGACCCCAAATAACACCACCTTTTCTTACCCAGCTTTTAATTGCCACTTTGTCGGCATCAGATAAGCTATTGTAATTGCCATGAGCAAGTACAATATGGCTGTAATCACTTAGCTCAAGTGAGCTAAAGCGGTTCATTTCAACAATTGTTGGCGCTGCGCCAACAAAGCGATCTAGGTAATACCACACTTCGCCTACTTCGTACTGGCTCGCGCCCTGCCCACCAATAAGCAGTACCTTTGGCGCACTAACAACGGCCATTGATCGTGAACCTAAATCAGCGCCTTTACTTGTTAAACCTGATGTAATTGGTTTAATTGCAATACCAAATTCACTTTGTGCTTTACTAAGCTGGGCAACCCAATCGATATTTGTTTGTAGGCCTGCTGGAATAATAATACTACCTGGTTCGAAGTTTACCTCCCCCGATGTTGATTTAGCAGTTAATGAGCTCAATGCAACGCGCGCTTTAATACCTTGTTTAAGTAAAGTATTGAGCATTTTAGGGGCTAAATAATCGTCCCATGCAAAACCAAAGGCATAACCATTTTTTAAATCGGAAAAAGATGTTTTTACCGCTTTATTCCAAGCAGTATCTGCAACATCTAAGCCCCAATTGCTTTTAACTTTTGCAAACGGTAAATTAAAAGCATGCGCTAGAGTCCAACCCGAAACATCATAGAATGTATTATCAGCAAAGTTTTTTTGCTCACTAAAAATAGCTTTTACTAAACGGTATTGCGGTTGCGCTAATGGCACAAAATAACTATGAGTACTAAAACTTTTTCCATTTGCTTTTAATGGTTTAGTAAGTGGGTAAGCGTTAATTTGATGCTGTTTTAGTAATTCTAAAAAGTGCTTAATACGGGTGTTGTCGCTCGCGCCTTCAACAACATAACCTTCAAAGCTCTCGTCACTGGCTAAATCAGCTGCCTGATTATAAAACTTCGCTTGGTAATCTAGTAACGCCTGGCGATTATCAATGGCTGCTTTAAAGGTTGATAAGCTCGTTAATAGCTGATTTTTAATAGTAAATGCAAAGCTTAAAGGTCCGTTTATAGTTTCTTGAATATGCCCACGAGAACTCGCTTGCTCGAATAAAATGCCTACACCACCATTTACATCCGGGTAGGTCGAGCCTTTTCCGTAGTAAAAATCGTCAAAACTTTCTTCTGTAAAATAAAGTGCGTTGTTTTCATCTAACGTTTTTGCATGATAGTTGGCAATCGCTTTCGTTAAAGTTACATTTTCATCTGGTGTTATTGGGTGTTTACGACTTGGGATACCTGGCTGAAAAAAGTAACTGCTATTTGGCCCCATTTCATGAAAGTCAGTTAAAATATTTGGTTTCCACTGATGAAATTTGGCAATTCGCGCGCGCGATTCAGGATGCTGTAGTAATAACCAGTCACGATTTAAATCAAACCAATAATGGTTAGTACGGCTACTTGGCCAATTTTCAACATGTTCACGGGTCTTAGGATCAGACGATAAGTTCATACCTCGGTTACTGTTGGCCCAATTAGCAAAACGAGCAAGCCCATCAGGATTAAGTGAAGGGTCGAGTAAAATAACCGTATTATTTAATAGCTCATCTATTTCAGCACCTTGAGCAGCTGCTAAATAATAGGCTACCAATAATGAAGCGTTGCTGCCCGATGATTCATTGCCGTGTACACTATAACCCATCCAGACAACAGCAGGTTGGTCTTTAGTTTTGTCACTGTTGTTACTTAAACGCGCCAAATGAGCTTGGCGAGTTTGCTCTATGTTTGGCAACTTGTTGGCGGCAGTAATTGTTAGCATCACAAGCGGGCGTTGCTCATGTGTACGGCCAATAATTTCAAAGTTTATGCGGTCACTTTTTTTCGCAAGTACTTCCATATAGCGCACTAACTGGTCGTGTCTTACATGCCACTCCCCCACTTGATAACCTAGCACTGCTTCAGGGGTGGGAATGGTAGGGTCAAATTGAACATCTTGCTCAAAATAATAAGATAGTGGCTTTGCCATACTTGAAAAACTCAGTAGTACCACCATTATTGTTAACATGAACCGCATATAAATCACTCTAAAAATGTTTGTTAATTGCACGCTACCATTGCTTAAAATAGATGCCAACTTTTTACGCTCAACACTAGCCGCAACACGATGAGCGGAGTATGATATGCAGTATCCGAGTAATTTAGTCAGGTATAAAGCCGTTTTTATGATTTCTATTTCCGAAACAGCGCAAGCGCATTTTGCTAAACTATTAGCAGATCAATCACAACAAACCAATATTCGTGTTTTTGTTGTAAACCCTGGTTCATCACAAGCGGAATGTGGTGTGTCTTATTGTCCAGAAGACGCTGTTGAAGCCAGCGATATTCGTCTAAATTTCAATGGTTTTGATGCTGTTGTAGATGCAGAAAGTGCGCCATTTTTAGAAGAAGCCGAGATCGATTTTGTTACTGACAAAATGGGCACTCAATTAACGCTAAAAGCGCCGAATGCTAAAGCTCGTAAAATTGGTGATGATGCATCATTAAATGAACGCGTGCAGCACATGCTTGAAACTGAAGTAAACCCGCAACTAGCAAACCATGGCGGCCAAGTAAGTCTAGTAGAAATAACAGCTGCAGGCATTGCTATACTTCAGTTTGGTGGTGGTTGTAATGGTTGCTCTATGATCGATGTAACGCTAAAAGAAGGCATCGAGAAAGAAATGATCGCTAAATTTGAAGAAATCACCGGTGTTGCTGATATCACAGAGCACGAAGCGGGCGATCACTCTTACTATTAATTATTATAAATGCTAAAGCCACTTATCTATCGTTTAGGGAGTAACCCTAAACTTAGCTTAAAGCGCTTTTTTCGCGGCTTAGCACTATTTGTGCTAGCCGTGGTATTCATCTCCCTTGGGTATTACACTCACTACAGTTTGCAAATAATTGGCGTTGCAATTTTAGTCCCTGCACTGTTTTTTGCAGCTTGGGGTTATTGCGGGATTTTTGCTAACCGCTTTTCACAAGTCATTAAAGGCATTGGCCCAAAAAATCACGATCCCGATTTATGGAAATAAATAATCATCGCACTTAATCTAATAGTTTGTTATTTTCTTTAAGCCTTTGGTATTTAATAATCAAAGTCACGCCCCGCATTAACATAAAACAGCTCATAGCTAACCATAGTCCGTTATTTTGTAATTCGTTAAATATCCAAAACACCCCAAAAAATCCAACTGTAGCCGAAAAAAGCATACTATTACGCATATCTTTTGCACGTGTTAAACCCACAAAAACACCATCAAATAAAAAACAACTCATAGCAAGTAATGGAAGTGCAATAATCCAAGGCAAATAAAGCGTCGCCTCATTAATAACCTCTGGCACATTGGTTAAAAGCATAATAATCTGAGCACCAAAAACGGCAAAAAACAGGCTATACAACAATCCAAACATCATTCCCCAAAATACACTGATTTTTACCCATAACTCTATATTACTTACACTTTTTTGGCCTTTTGCTTGCCCTACTTTTGCCTCACTAGCATATGCAATACCATCTAAAGCAAAACTAACTAACATCAAAAAGTTAAGTAGCACGGCGTTAGCAGCGAGTGTCGTTTCGCCAATACGTGCACCATAAAATGTCATAAAGCTAAAACATAATTGCAGTATTAAAGAGCGAATAAAAATATCGCGATTCAAACTCAATAATTCAGCCATCTTGCTAATACTCAACCAATTCGGTACATTGAGCTCAATATCTTGTTTTTTAGCTAGTTTAACCACTAAAAAAAGTGCAAAAATTAGTGCGGTATAGTCAGCAATAAATGACGCCCATGCAGCACCAGCAACCGCCCAATCAAGGTAAACAACAAAGTAAATATCGAGTACTATATTGACTATGTTTGTTACTAATAATAAATAAAATGGCCCTCGCCCGTAATGTACACCAAGCATCCAACCCAGTAACACTAAATTACACAATGCTGCTGGAGCACTAAAAATGCGGATACTAAAATACTGATATGCTTGTGCGAGTACATCGCTATTAGCAGCAGATAAAAATGCAATAGCATGTTTTATCAAAGGGGATAAAGCGATAAGTAGTACAGCAACAAGACTTGCAAGTAATAAGCTACGTTTAAGTAAGGCGGCTAATTGAGTTAAATCATTTTCTCCGTAAGCCTGAGCGACCATGCCAGTCGTACTCATTCTTAAAAATCCCGCTAGCCAAAATAAAATAGAAATAACAGCAGAACCAAGCGCAATACCCGCTAAATAGTGAGCGCTCCCTAAGTGCCCAATGACAGCAGTATCAACAATTCCTAACAGTGGTACTGTGATATTTGATAGTATCATCGGACCGGCTAACAACAACAAGCTTTTATGGTGTGCTTTATTATGTATAAGAAATTGTTTCATTTAGTATTATTTTCTCTCATTAGTGTATCTCTACGCGTTCAAGCTGCTGTTATTTTACAATACCATCATGTTAGTGAAAGCCTTCCTGCCGTAACGAGTGTTAGCGCGAATACATTCACTAAACATTTAAGCTATTTGAAAGAGCATAACTTTAACGTTATTCCTCTTAATGAACTAATAAATGCACTTCAGCAAGGTAAAACATTACCTGAGAAAACCATCGCTATCACTTTTGATGACGGTTACAACAACAATTACGACGAAGCAGCGCCAATTTTAGAGAAATTTAATTATCCATATACTATTTTTGTAAATCCAAAATTAATTGATGAAGGCCAAAGTTATGTAATGGGCTGGGATAAACTCAAAGAGCTTAGCAAAAAGGGCGCGCTTATAAGCAACCACAGTGCTCAACATGATTATTTGCATATTAAACTTGATAACGAAACGGATGCCCAGTGGAAAATACGTATCAAACAAGATATTTTGTATTCACAACAACGTATAAAAGAAGAGGTTGGCCAAGACTACAAATATTTAGCCTACCCGTATGGTGAATTTAATAACGAATTACAAGCTCTTGTGACTGATCTTGGCTTTATAGGTATTGGTCAACACTCTGGGGCAGTGAATAAAAACTCAAACTTCAGTCGCTTGCCGCGTTTCCCAGCTTCTGGGTTTTACAGTAAACTAGATACGTTAATCACAAAACTAAATTCTCATGCTTTTAATATTACAAAGTTAACGTATCAAGATAGCGTGACAACACAAAACCCACCAACACTAACCATAGAGTTTGAAATGGGAGATTTTCATAAAACACAGTTTGCCTGCTATGTCTCAAATGTTGGCCAAGCAAGCTTAAATTGGATAAGTAAAAATACGGTTGAAGTCACTTCTCCAAAAGAGCTAAATAATGGCCGTTCTCGCTTTAATTGCACTGCGCCTTCGATTAAAAACCCGAGTGACTATTATTGGTTCTCACAGCCGTGGGTTATTGAAAATAATTAAACTTTAATAGCCTGATTCAATAGCCGCTCAGTTACCTTATCCAACGCAACAACTTCGTTTGCTGCGTTTAACTCCACAGCAGCTTTTGGCATTCCCCAAACCACAGACGAAAATTCGTCCTGAGCTAGTGTGTACGCGCCACCTTCCCTTAAAGCGAGCAATCCTTTTGCGCCATCACTCCCCATTCCGGTTAACAACGCTGCCACAACATTCTTAGCGTTAATTTCTACCAATGAATTAAACAATACATCCACTGCTGGTTTATGCCGATTTACAGGCTCATTATCATCAAGTTCACAATATAAGTGTCCCCCATATTTTTTAATGGTTAAATGCAAACCACCAGGAGCAATATAAGCGCAACCTGCGACTAGCTTATCACCTTGCTCTGCTTCTTTAACACTAATGATACATGTACGATCCATCCTTAAAGCGAACGAAGTACTAAATACAGGGGGAATATGTTGAGTAATAACAATCGGCGGGCAATTAATAGGCATTTTTATTAATACTTCTTTTATCGCTTCAGTGCCCCCAGTTGATGCGCCTATAGCAATAACTTTATTTAATAAAAACTGAGCATTGATAGGTAAAGGATCACTCGATGGTAACGCTTTTTTATAACTTCTAACTCTTGCACCAGCGGCTACTCGTACCTTTTGCTGAACTAAATACGCATATTGGCTCATTTTATCTTTTATATTAGCCGTTGGTTTAGCTATAAAATCAATCGCACCGAGCTCTAGTGCCTCTAATGTAATTGGTGAACCTTTTTGTGTTAATGTAGAAATCATCACTACAGGCATTGGCCTTAGGCGCATTAGATTTTTTAAAAAACTAATACCGTCCATTTTTGGCATCTCTACATCCAATGTAAGTACATCAGGGTTAAGTTGTTTAATCATTTCTCGTGCTTTATATGGATCCTCAGCACTACCTACCACTGTAATATCTTCAGCTTGCTGTAAAACGTCAGTGAGTAATCGCCTAATTAAAGGAGAGTCATCTATTATGAGTACTTTAATCATAAACACACCTAAAACAGTTCAATATCCGTAACTACATCTTGTTTTTTAAGGCTTTGTAAATAACGAACTTCACGCTTCTCAATGGTATTGTTATGTAAGTTTTTCAACTTTTTCATATGAACTTTACCAGTGTGGGGATGAAAAAATATTTTCCTTGGCCAAGGGCCTCCCATATCATGCGCCACTAAATTAAGGGCTTCCTCTTGAACATAAGCGGTAGCAAAACTAATATTACCCAAACCGATATCAGTCATCGCGCTAATAATTTTCCCCCCACCAAACAGCTTAATTTTTAAGTTTCGACGTGAAGCTCCATTTTTTAGCACTTCGTTTATTAAATATTCCATAGCCCAGTTACCGTAACGACAACTTAAGCTATGTGCATTATTAAGCTCCACTCCTTTTTGAATTGGCAGCATAAAATGGTTCATCCCGCCAATTCCTAGTACTTCGTCATAAACGCAAGCCGCAATACACGAACCGAGTACTGTTGAAATAAGTTCATTGTTTTTCGACACATAAAACTCACCAGGGAGCACTTTGGCAACAACACTCTGCCGACCTGAATCCCAATACCGCTTAATATGCTCAAAGCTAGGTAATACTGTTCTAAATTCCGCGTGCATTACTGCCCTTTTGATACATCGTTTTACCTAAGTTTTTATATTGAGAATGCTCTTTACCCATACTCTCTGAGTGACCTAAGAACAAATGCCCTTGCTCACTCAATATATTAGCGTAGCGTTCAAAAAGCTGATCTTTCGTTTCTTTATCAAAGTAAATAACTACATTACGACATAAAATAAGATCAAAAGGGCCTTTCATTGGCCACTCTTGTAATAAGTTTAAACGTTTAAACGCTATACACTCCTGCAATTTTGGCTTTACTTTATATGCCTCACCATCCTTACTTTTTAAAAACCAACGCTTGAGCTGCTGCTCACTGAGTCCATTAACATTTGCAGCGGTATACATGCCACTTTGCGCTTTTGCTAACACGTTTGAATCTAAATCTGTGGCTAAGATTTTCACATCCCAATCACTCGGAAATGCAGCATTTAATGTCATTGCTAAACTGTAAGGCTCCTCTCCAGTTGAGCAACCAGCAGACCAAAATCTCACGCGTTTGCTGTGCTTATTTGTTTTTAAAAGGACAGGGATAAGTTCAGATTTAATAAATTCAAAATGATGAATTTCACGAAAAAAAGATGTTAAGTTCGTTGTTATAGCATTAATGAAGGCATCGAACTCTTGATCTTTATTCTTTTTCAAAAAAGCTAAATATGATTTAAAATCAACAAGGTTTCGTTCTCTAATACGTCTTGCTAAACGCGAATAAACCATTTCTTGTTTATGTTCACCTAATACAATTCCGCATGCGTTATAAACAAGATCGGCAATCTCTTTGAAATCTCGGTCGGTAAATAAAAACTCTTTCATTATTCACTCTCAATCAAGCCAACAAGCAATGCCTCAATGTAATTACATAACAACGAGGCCGAGAAGGTGAGTTGTTAAAACTCTTCCCATTCATCTGCCGAGTCAACAAAATTATCTCCTCGCGTTTTACTGCGAATATAATTATTCTGCGGCCTTTGAGATAGCGCTGGCGTTCGCATCGTAGGTGAAATCATCGCTGTATCTTGCTGACCTAAAGAGAAGAAGTTGAGTAACCGGCGCATTTCATTTGCCTGCTCAGCCATAGACTCGCCAGCGGCAGAGGCTTGCTCTACTAAAGCAGCATTTTGTTGAGTCATTTCATCCATTTGTGAAATAGCTTTATTTACCTGTTCAATACCGGCGCTTTGCTCTTCGGATGCTTCTGTAATATCAGAAATCATTTGTGTGACTCGTTGTACTGAAACAACAATTTCTTTCAGTGTAGCGCCTGATTCATTAACTAATTGAGAACCATCAGCGACCTTACCTACACTGTCTCTTATTAATTCTTTAATTTCTTTAGCTGCGCCTGCTGAGCGCTGAGCTAAGTTACGAACCTCCCCTGCAACAACCGCAAAGCCCCGCCCTTGTTCACCAGCTCTAGCAGCCTCTACAGCAGCATTAAGCGCCAATAAATTGGTCTGAAATGCTATTTCGTCAATGACCCCAATAATGTCAGCAATTTTTTTGCTTGATTCATTAATCGCCGACATACTCGTGACAGCTCTGTTAACGACTTCGCCGCCCTGTATTGCTTTTTCACAGGTTTCTTCTGCCAAATCATTTGCTACTTTTGCGTTATCAGCATTTTGGCGAACGGTACTGGTCATCTCTTCCATGCTTGATGCTGTTTCTTCAAGTGACGAGGCTTGCTCTTCTGTTCGCTGACTCAAATCAGCATTGCCTTGAGATATCTCTTCAGCGCCACTTGCAACTAACGTAGCCGATGAATTTATCCGATTTATAACTTCGGTGAGCTTATCTGCTGTCGTGTTTGCATCACGTTTGAGTTTATCAAATGAGCCTTTATATTCTTTCTCGATTCGTTTTGACAAATCACCATTTGCCATAGCATCAAGCATATCTCCAGTATCGGCGACAGCATCATCAACAATTTTAACTAAACTATTTAGCCCTTGAGCTAAACGTAAGAAAAATCCTTCTTTTCCATTTTCAATAACTCTTGTATCTAAATCGCCTTTACCTGCTGCACTAATGAGCGTCGCAATTTCTTTTTCTATAGCAACTTCAGCAGTCCTATCTTCCCATTCCACAATTGTGCCTAACTTTTTACCTTCTTGACTAATCCAAGGTGAAGCTATTAAGGTAAAAGTAACACCTGCTAAAAGTAATTCAGCTTTATGTGGTTTATCCAAATTTTTTAGTAACTCACGTTGGTGCGCAGGGTGCTTATGAAAGTCATCAACGCAGGTACCTATAAGACTATCTACAGAAAAGTTTGGTAATACTGTTTGCAGTTCTTTTTCTCGTATTTTAAGCATTTTTTGAACGCAATCGTTCACAAAAATAATATTAAGATCTTCATCGGCAATCATTACATTTGCCTGGCAAACTTTTAGGGCACTAGCTAAATCGGCTGCCTTTCTAGAGGCTTTTTCAAGCTCTTTTTGCACTGTAATATTTGTAGCGTACTTAATAACCTTAAAAGGCTTACCATTCATATCATAGATTGGGTTATAAGAGGCTTGTATCCAAATTTCTTGGCCTTGCTTTCCTATTCGTAAATACTCACCTGAATCAAACTCGCCTCGACCAAGTTTAGTCCAAAACTCTTTGTATTCATTGCTATTTGCATATTCCGGTGCGACAAATAATCTATGATGCTGACCTTTAATTTCATCGAGCTGATAACCAAGAGCATTTAAAAAATTATCATTAGCGCTAATAATACTGCCATCTAAACTAAATTCGATAACCGCTTGGGATTTACTAATTGCACTAATTTGTCCGGCAGCATTTGCCGATACCAACTTTTGATCTGTGATATCTGTAGCAAGTTTAACGACTTTGAGTACTTGGCCCTCAGAATTAATAATTGGATTGTAAGTAGCCTGAATCCAAACCTCTTTACCACTTTTAGCAAAACGCTTAAATTCATCGGAAATAAACTCGCCATTGCGAAGACGCTGCCAAAAATTTTTGTAGTCATTACTTTTAGCATCATCATAATCTACAAATAAAGAATGGTGTTGTCCTTGTACGTCTTCTAATTGGTATTCCATTACGCTAAGAAAGTTAGCATTTGCGGTAATTATTATCCCGCTTGGCTCAAACTCAATCACAGCTAATGACTTGTTTAATGCGCTTACAATTAAATCATTACTTGATTCTGACTGTTTTGGATTACTAAACCATCCCATGCCCATCACCACCTTTAAGTTTATTTTTTATTACTTTATTTAGTTATTTTATAAACTAAATATTCATTGTTTTTTGTAAGTCGATCAACGCCACCATTTTATCGCCCACATTGACCAACCCAGCAACGTACTCACAATTATTTGATTCAGATAAACTAGGAACAGCTTTAGCATCTTGCTCTACAATACTGTAAACATCAGAGACTGCATCTACTGCAATACCTATAATTTTACTGCCCTGTTCAAACTCTATTTTTATAACAATAACCACTGTCAATGGTCCATAATCAGTACTTGGTAAGCCAAACCGTAAACGTAAATCAATAATTGGCACAATTGTACCCCGCAAGTTAATTACGCCTTTTACAAACTCAGGTGCGTTAGGTAGTACTGTAATTTCCTCCCAGCTACGAATTTCTTGTACTGTTAGAATATCAACGCCGTACTCTTCATCAGCCATAATAAAAGTTAAAAATTGCTTCACTCCTTGTTGCTGCTGAAGGTTTAATTGGTTACTGAGCTGGCTTTGCTCTGAGTTCATAACGCCTCCAAAGTGGCTTGCGTTTCAATGGTTAGTTCTTGACTGCCTGGTTTTTTTAAACCTGAGAGCTTTATTAAGCCACTAATGTCCACAATCAGCGATACGCGCCCATCTCCTAAAATAGTGGCACCCGATACGCCATCAACTTTGTGATAGTTAGCTTCTAAACTTTTAATCACAACCTGTTGCTGAGACAATAAATCATCAACTAAAAGTCCTACTTTTTGGTTATCAGTTTCAACTACTACGAGTAATGTTTTATCTAAAGACTCAATCGCATTTTGATGATTAAAAATAGCGTATAGACGTAAAATAGGAATATATTCATCTCGAAGTCTGAGTACATCAAGGTCTTTACCCACTCGACTTACTTTTGTGATATCAATTTGTAATGACTCAACAATCGAAATGAGCGGTATAATATAGGTATGTTGAGCGACTTTAACGAGCTGACCATCTAAAATAGCTAGCGTAAGCGGTAATCGAATTGTGAATGTTGAACCAATACCAGGGGCCGATGTTACTTCAACTGAACCATTTAAAGATTGAATGTTACGCTTAACAACATCCATGCCTACACCTCGACCCGATAGCTCACTCACTTCATCCATAGTAGAGAAGCCAGGCATAAAAATTAGTTCATTGATTTCATTGTCCGTTAAATTACTATCGGCTGTAATTAACTCATTTGCGATTGCTTTTTCTTTAATTTTTTTGGTATTAAGGCCTTGACCATCATCCATTATCTCAATAACAATATTACCGCCTTGATGAAATGCATTTAACGTGACAATTCCCACTGGATTTTTTCCTGCAAGCACTCTTTGATCTACGGTTTCTAACCCATGATCAAGCGAGTTTCTAAGCAAGTGCACCATAGGATCTGAAATTTTTTCCATTACGGTTTTATCAAGTTCGGTTTGCTCACCAATCAACTTAAGCTCGACTTTCTTATTTAGCTTTTGTGCTATGTCGCGTACCAATCGAGGAAAGCGACTAAATACAAAATTAATTGGTAACATACGAATACGCATTACGTTTTCTTGTAAGTCACGTGTATTGTGTGCAAGTTGCGCTAGACCCTCTTTCAACGACGTAATCGTAGTTGATGTTATTTCCTGTTCACTTAGCTGATTCAGCATAGCTTGAGTAATTACCAGTTCACCAACCATATTTATTAATGAGTCAACCTTATCAATGCCAACACGGATTGAGGTTGACTCTGGCGCACTAGCGACTTTTTTATCTTTATTGCTACTTGGTTTTGATTTGGCGGGTAAGGTTGTTATTTTTTCTAATTTTTCAGGTTGTTCTGAGAGAACTAAATCATGGTTATGATCTGAAATACTAGCTGGTTGTTCATCATCAAATGAGCTTACACATAATTCAACTGTAATCTCTGCATCATCTTCTACCCATTCAAAGACTTCTTTTATCGCCTTTTCGTCATGGCTTGTATTTAAAAAAAAGCGCCAGTGTAAAAAACATTCATCATAACTTAACTCCGTAATATCAGGCACTGAATCATAAAAAACGGTTGTTTTTAATTCACCTAACTCAGCAAGTTCACTGATCATGTACAGCGGCTCATTTCCTGTTTTAAATAAGTGATGATGAGGCTTAAAGTTAATTTGATATGTGTTGCTAGTCGATAGCACAGCTTCGTTTTGTGGCTTACTCTCCAATACGTTGTCTTTTTTCTCTAACACATGTTCAAATTGCATCCGCAAAGCATTAGCTTCAGTTAAATCAGACGCTTGATCTGCTTGAAGCGCGGCAAGTAAACCTCGCAAGCAATCAACTGCTTTGAGTAATAAATTAACGTGTTCAGTGCTAAGTTCTCGCTCTCCTTGGCGGATCTGGTCTAATAGTGTTTCAAGTACATGGGTAAAATCAGCAACAGAACTAAAACCAAAAGTACCACTTCCCCCTTTAATTGAGTGAGCAGCTCTAAAAATAGTGTTGATAGTTTCTAAGTCTTCCTCACCTGGCACTAAGTTTAAAAGCTCAGCCTCCATAGTATCTAGGCCTTCAAAACTCTCTTCAAAGAAAACTTCAAAAAATTGACTCAAATCTATACTCACACAATACTCCTTCGCTAGCGAATAACCTTTTTAATAACGGCTAATAGCTGTTCTGGGTTAAACGGTTTAACTATCCAACCTGTTGCGCCAGCGGCTTTACCTTCTACTTTTTTTTCTAAGCCCGACTCTGTAGTGAGCATAAGTAATGGTGTGAATTTATAATTAGGTAAACCTCGCAGCTCTCTAATCAACGTAATACCATCCATTATTGGCATGTTTACATCCGAAATTACGACATCAAAATCTTGTTGTTTAGCGATAGCTAACGCTTCACTTCCATCTTTTGCCTCAATTACATCAAACCCTGCTGTTTTTAGAGTAAAACTTACCATTTGACGCATTGATGCTGAGTCATCAACCGCTAAAATTTTTTTCATATTAATTCCTAACCTTTACTTTCAAGTATTAAGTAATGACTTAAACCGAGTTGCTCAATTGAATGTGTTAATGCTTCACTCGCCCCTACCCAAATTATTTTATGCTTAATGATAAGCAGATGTTTTTGCAAAGCACATAAAAGTTGAATTGAGGCAGTATCGGCAGACATTACATCGCTAATATCAAGACAAATATCATTATTACTATTGAGTTCTTTTAGTAAATCTTGATGCAGTGTTTCAGCTTGCATAATGACAAGTTCACGTGGAAGTTTTAACATTTAGTAAGTGCATTCCTTGTCAATTTATTTCATAACAAAAGCTTAGACCTAGTTATTAAAAATGCCATAAAAGGGCCTAAAAAAATTAAATTAATTTTTGTAACAGGAATGAAAAACAAAAAAAAGGAGCACAAAGCTCCTTTAAAATACATGAAAAGTTAAAAACTAGTTTTTATAGTAATCGGCTATTTTTTTAAATTCTTCGGTTAAAGTCGTCGCATTAATTAATGGCACACTACCTTGTTTAAATTCGGGTTTAAAAATAGCTCTTACGGCTCCATTTTGATCAACCATAGCGACCGAAGCACTATGATCAACTGCATATTCTGATTCACTACTATCGCTAATGGCGTAAATTAAGCCAAGCTCTCGAACAACTGGAAAAAGGTGTTTATGTTCCCCTGATACAGCTAAAAAATCAGGGTTAAAGTAATCTATATATTGCTTTCGTTTAGCTGGTGTATCGCGTTTTTGATCAACCGATAAAAACCAAACTTGTAGCGGATAATCTGCCTGTAAGTTTTTATAAACAGCATTTAACTTAGCTAGTGTTAATGGACAAATATCTGGGCAGCTTGTGTAGCCTAAAAATACTAAATTCCACTGTCCTAAAAATTGTTGCTTAGTCACTAATTCGCCGCGCTGATCGTTTAACGTAAAATCAGACAGTGGCTTTGCATTTTCGTAAACTAATGCATCTACATCTGGTGGACTATTTTCATTTGAACATGCTGATAAAAACAAAACTAAAACAACAATTAATCCAAGCCATAACTGCTTCATAAAGGGAGCCATTTATCTATAAATAAGATTACAAAGAGTACCATTAAATGAATAATCGAAAAACGAAATAAGTCCATTGCAGTCTCATCATTTCCAGCAATTTTTAATTTGACCGCCTTATATATAAACACTGCATTTAATACACACGCACCTATTAAATATATTAATCCAGACATACCAATTAAATAAGGTAATACGCAAACTACAGCGAGTAAAACAGAATAAGCAACAACGCAGGTTTTACAAAAGTCGATTCCATGGGTTACCGGTAACATAGGGATTTTAGCGCGTTCGTAATCACTTTTTCGTGCTATAGCCAGCGCCCAAAAGTGTGGCGGAGTCCAGGTAAATATTATCATTACAAGTAACCAAGGGGCTGCTGCCATTTGGTTTGTTTCTGACACCCAACCTAATAATGGAGGCATTGCGCCAGCCAACCCACCTATAACAATATTTTGCGGTGTAGCACGCTTTAAAAATGATGTATAAACAAATGCATAACCTACCAATGCAAATAACGTTAATATAGCGGTTAAGGTATTGGCCCACACCGTTAGCATAATAAAACCAGCAATCCCAATAACAGCTGCAAAACTAAGCGCATGTGTTTTACTTAAACGCCCTTTAGCCACAGGACGATGACGAGTCCGCGCCATTTTTGAGTCTATCTCACTATCAACCACGTGATTAATAACCGCTGCAGCAGCAGAAAGTAGCCCTATACCTAACAAGCTAATAAACTGTACAGCCATACCACGTCCTACATCGGGAGCCAGCGCTAAACCAACCCAAGCTGTTAGTACCAGCATGGCTACCACTTTAAATTTACTAATTGCTAAGTAGTCTTGCAGCAAACTATGAGTACGCGAAATTAGCGATTGAGTATTAACGGGTAGCAGTATTTTTTTATCAATTATAAGTGCCATTATATTTCCCCTTTATGTGCGTGATTTTAGGTAATAACACAACCTAACCATGCTTAATAACAGTATGGCAGCCATCAAATTATGCGCCAGTGCAACTCCCAACGGAATATACAAATGTACTAAAATAAGCCCTAAGCTAATTTGGCAAAGCAGGACAAGTAATACGCTCACAACGCAATTTTTAATTTTTTTAGAGTACGCTTGGCTGTATATTTTCCACATAATTAGCGCCAGGACGATGCAAGTAACCAGTGCCCAAATACGATGTAATAAATGAATAGACATACGCGCTTGCTGCGATAACACACCAAACTCATAATTACTGTGCTCAAGTGGTAATTGAAATACGCTACTTAATGAAAACGGTTGTGCGTAATTACACAATGGCAAACCACTACAATGCGGAGCGGCGTAGTTTGCAGCCAGCCAACCACCAAGTGCAATTTGGATAATTAATACACTGAGCGCTACTAAACTTAAACCAAAATAGCGTTTTGCGCCGCTATCGCCACCCATAATAGGTTTTGCGGTTAGCCGTAAATATAAAAGCATTATAAGTGACAAAATACTAAAGCCACCTAATAAGTGGCCCATTACAATAAGCGGCTGAAGGTTCATGGTTACTGTCCACATACCAAGGGCAGCCTGAAACACCACGAGTAGAAGTAAAGCCAAAGGCAATTTAACTGGCGTAGTTGGATATTGGCGTTTTAAAAAAGCCAACACAAATAAACCTAAAATAAGTAAGCCTAAAGCACCTGCAAAGTAGCGATGAATCATTTCTTTCCACGCTTTTGCGGTTTCGAACATCATATCGGGGTAGCTTTGAGTTGCTAAGGCTATGTCAGCCTCATGCTTAGGTACCGTTAAAAAGCCGTAACAGCCAGGCCAATCGGGGCACCCTAATCCTGCATCACTTAAGCGGGTGTACGCACCTAAAGCAACTACAATCAAAGCGAGTAATCCTGTTATTAATACTAAGTTTTTATAATTTTTATACATCAGATACTCCAACTTAGTTAGCTAGAACGAGAATAGTTAAGTAATTTTTTTAGATCTTTTAATAACCCTTTTTGTACTAAACGGTTTTCTTGTGGCTCGGCCTTAAAGGGATATTCAAGTACCACTAACCCCATATGATCAATTAAATACAAACTTGCAGGATTTAAGCTCTGTTGCTCGGTAATAATTTTCCATGGTAGATTTTTATTGTTGGGACTTCCCATTACAGCCATATCAACCTTGCCTTGGTTTTTACCAAGTGCCACATATAAGTTATTCAGTGCATTGAGTTGTTCGCTGCATGGGGTGTTACATTCGTTTGAATAATTAAGTGCGATAGTCCATTGCTTGGGATTATTTTTCGGCCAATTTTTAAGTTTTATTTCTTGGCTTAAAAACTCGCCATTATTAGTAATTGCAGTAGGCAACCAATCAAACTTTAATGCGCCATATGCCAAAATTAATGGGATAGCGCAGCAACCCACAAACAACAAAAGGGGATTATTTTTCATTATGTGTCCTTTTTTTACTCGCAAAAATAGCCACAACAGCACATGCAATAGCAATTAAAAACCATTGCACAGCGTAGGCATTATGCTTTTGAGGGCTCATAACAACGGCCTCATAATGAGGTGTTGCAATCTCATCACCAGTACCTTGTCTGTAAGCCATAAAATTAATTAATGATTGCTGGCTTTGAGTGCTCAACATATCCAAGTCGATAGATTGGATTCTTGTAGGTAAGTCGTTATTTGTAGTTTTATCTTCAAGCGTAAAGCTACTTAAGTTATTTTCTTTTATTTGCGCTTTAAGAACAAAAATACCTGTAGGCAGAGTAACCTTTGGCAGTGCATCTCTAGATATAGGCGCTTTTACCCATCCTAAATTGACTAAAATCACTTTTTCTTCGCTGCCTGGCTTTAGTAAAGCAAGTAAGTCGTACCCTACTTGCCCGTTATAAACTTGATTATCTAAAAGCCAATATTGGTTTTGCACAAATCGCCCTTTTAACTCAACCAATACACCAGTTTTGTTCCAGCTATCAGGCAGGTTAAGTAATTGAGACCAGCTCATCACACCTCGAGTCTGTTGCTTAGCAATAGCGGTTAGTTGTTGCTGCTTTTGCTCACCTCGCTCCAACTGCCAAAACCCTAATCGCACACACACAAGTACAACAACCACAACCATACAAAGTGTGATTAGTGAGCTAAGCTTTTGTTTGTGCCATAAAACTAACTGCATAAAGGGTCAACTCAGTGATTATTAAAATTATTATCGTACTGTTGTTAATATTTATACTTTTTAACTTATTTAGAGCATTGTTTATTATCGTGTCAGGGAAAACTGAGGGACGACCTATGTCTCACTTTTTAGGTCGTCGCGTATTGTTTTCGGTTGTTGTTTTAGTTGTTGTTATTGCAGCGCTTAAACTTGGTTTTATTAAAGCAAATAATTCGCCAATAAACGCTACAGCACATATACAAATACAAACAAACACAGCCACACCACATCTACAAAGTGCCAATACCAAGCAGCTGCTTGAAAAGCAAAGTGCTTATCTTTAGTAAAGTGCCCTTTTAATATCCGTAAAAATATTACAAATAAAAGTACGGTTCCTAGCGTTACATGCATTCCATGAAAACCAGTCAATAAAAAGAACGTATTACCGTAAATACCCGCATCTAGCGTTAGGTTAAGGTCATTATATGCATGCATGTACTCCTCAACTTGCAGCCCTAAAAAGCAAACACCCAATAAAATAGTAGCGCCTAAAAAAACCTTAAGTGGAGTGCGTTTATTGTTTTCCATCGCTACGTGGGCAAAATGTAAAGTAACTGAGGAAGTAAGCAGTATTAAGGTATTTATAAGCGGTAAGCCTTGCCAGCCCATAGCTTGAGTAGTTTCGCCAGCAGGTGTTGAAACTAGCGGCCAAACAGCTTCAAAAGTTGGCCATAAAACCTCGTTAGTCATTGCATTATTGCCTGCGCCTCCAAGCCAAGGTACCGACAATACCCGTGCATAAAAAAGCGCACCAAAAAAGGCCATAAAAAACATAACTTCAGAAAAAATAAACCAGCTCATACCTTGTCTAAAAGAGCGATCCATTTGTGCTGAGTACAAACCTTGGTCTGACTCACTAATTACATTTTTAAACCAGCTAAACAACATATACACAAGTACAGCAATACCGGCATAAAGCAGATAAACCCCGCTACCACCTTCTTTACCTACACTCATAACTGTTAAGCCTGCCCCTACTGCAATAAAAAACAATGCAACAGCACCTACAATAGGCCACGGGCTTTGTTCTGGTACATAATAATGCTCATATTCTTGATTCATTTTATTTACTCCTAGTTTCACACTAGTTTAAAAAGCTAGTTATTACTTGCCACCAGCTGTTCACTAATATCAAATACGGTATAAGATAAAGTTAATTCTTCAATGTCGCTTGGCAGTGCGGTATCAACATAAAAAAGCAATTTAAATTCAAGTTCTTCCCCTGCTTTTAGAGGTTGCTGATCAAAGCAAAAACAGGCTATTTTATGTAAATACTTTGCCGCTTTACCTGGTGAGACTGATGGTACAGCCTGCATTACTTTATCTAGGTTGCTGTTATTTTTTGCACTAAACATTACTTCACGCATTGCACCGGGTTTTACCACTACACTGTATTCTTTTGATTTAACTTCAAACGGTGCACCACTTTGTGCGTGAGTAGTAAAGCTAACGCCGACTTCTCGGTTTTGTACTATTTGTGTACTTTGCTCTGCTTGCTCAAGCGAAGGCTTTCCATTAAGCCCTGTTACATCACAAAACACGTCATACAAAGGTACTAAAGCAAAGGCAAAGGCAAACATGCCTATGCAAATAAGTACCAAACGTTTGAGTAGCGGTGCGTGTGTCATTACTTAATAACCGGCGGCGTAGAAAAAGTATGATATGGCGCTGGAGAGTCAACTTCCCACTCAAGCCCTTCTGCCCCTTCCCATACTTTTGCAGGCACTTTATCACCGCCACGCGCGCATTTAATTACCACAGCTACAAACAACAATTGCGATAAACCAAAGGCAAACCCACCAATACTTATAATTGCATTAAAGTCGGCAAATTGAAGAGCGTAATCGGGAATCCGACGCGGCATACCGGCAAGCCCTACAAAATGCATAGGAAAAAACAGTACGTTCACGCTCACCAGCGATAGCCAAAAATGCCATTTAGCCAATGTGATATTAAACATATTGCCTGTCCACTTGGGCAGCCAGTAATAGGCCCCCGCCATTATCGAAAATACAGCCCCTGTTACTAATACATAATGAAAGTGCGCCACTACAAAATAAGTATCGTGATATTGAAAGTCAGCAGGTGTAATTGCCAGCATCAATCCCGAAAAACCACCTAAGGTAAACAGCACAATAAACGCAATACTAAAAAGCATTGGCACTTCAAAAGTTATTGAGCCTTTCCACATTGTGGCAACCCAATTAAATACTTTTACTCCTGTAGGTACCGATATAAGCATGGTCGCGTACATAAAAAACAACTCGCCAGCGACCGGCATCCCAGTAGTAAACATATGATGAGCCCATACAATAAAGCTCAATAGTGCTATGGAGGATGTGGCGTATACCATTGAGGCATAGCCAAAAAGTTTTTTACGAGAAAAGGTAGGTACTATTGTAGATATAATGCCAAAGGCAGGAAGAATCATTATGTACACTTCAGGGTGACCAAAAAACCAAAAAATGTGCTGAAACATCACCGGGTCGCCACCGCCTGCAGCATCAAAAAAGCTGGTCGCAAAGTACTTATCGGTAAGTACCATAGTGACAGCCCCTGCAAGCACTGGCATTACCGCAATTAATAAAAAGGCAGTAATTAACCACGTCCATACAAATAAGGGCAACTTCATCCATGTCATGCCGGGGGCACGTAAGTTCACTATGGTTACAATCACATTGATTGCGCCCATTATTGAGCTAATTCCCATAATATGTACGGCAAATACAAACAATGCAGTATTATCATTACTGTATGTTGTGGACAGTGGTGCATAAAAAGTCCAGCCAAATGCAGGCCCCCCACCAGGCATAAATAACGATGCCAATAGGATTAAAAACGCAAACGGTAAAATCCAAAAGCTCCAGTTATTCATTCTTGGCAATGCCATATCTGGCGCGCCAATCATGAGTGGTATCATCCAGTTAGCAAGGCCTGTAAAGGCGGGCATAACCGCACCAAACACCATAATTAAACCATGAACTGTGGTCATTTGATTAAAAAAGTGAGGATCGACCAACTGTAAGCCTGGTTGAAATAATTCAGCTCTGATCACCATAGCCATTGCGCCACCAATTAAGAACATGGTCAGCGAAAAAATTAAATATAAACTACCTATATCTTTATGATTAGTTGTGTAAAGCCAGCGTTTAAAACCTTTAGCTGGGTGATGAGCATGATGAGCTTCATTGGCGTTAGGTTGTTCTACTATGCTACTCATTAGTTCGCCTCCACTTTGGCATCAAGTGCTGTCTGTATTTGACTCGGTTGAATAACATCACCCGTATCATTACCCCACGCATTACGTTTATAAGTAATAACCGCAGCTAATTGCTTTATAGATAACTGCTTGGCAAAAGCTTGCATTGCCGTACCGGGTCGTCCATGGATAACTACATCAATGTGATCTTTTATATCGCCAAGCACTATCGGGCTGCCTTTAAGTGCAGGAAATACACCCGGTAACCCCATGCCCGTAGGCTGATGGCACGCTGCACAATTAGCCATATATACTTGTTCGCCTAAAGTCATTAACTCTTCTTTTGGGAGGGTTTTATCAAGTAATGCGGCATCTGCTAATGCTGCTTTTTGTTTAGCCTGCTTTGCATCTGCTAACCATGTTTTAAAATCAGCCTCAGATTTAGCAACCACCACAACGGGCATGAAGCCATGATCTTTACCACACAGCTCGGCACATTGGCCTCGGTAAGTACCTTCTTCGTTTATGTTCGTCCATGTTTCGTTTATAAAGCCGGGGTTCGCATCTTTTTTAACTGCAAAATCAGGTACCCACCAAGAGTGAATAACATCGTCAGAAGTCATTAAAAATCGTACTTTTTGATTTATTGGCAGTACAAGAGGCTTATCAACCTCAAGTAAGTAGTTAGGGTTTTTATCTGCAAGATTCGCGATTTCATCTTGCGGGGTAGATAAAATAGAGTAGAACTCTACATCTTCGCCCATATATTCATAATGCCATTTCCATTGCGAACCCGTAATTTTAATAGTGAGATCAGCTTTGCTGGCATCTTCCATTGCAATAAGGGTTTTAGTGGCTGGTACTGCCATAGCAATTAAAATAACAAACGGAATTGCAGTCCAAAGTATTTCTACTTTAGTGCTTTCGTGAAATTGGGCAGGTACAGCCCCTTTAGATTTACGGTGATGAATAAGTGCCCAAAACATAATTGCGAACACTATCACCCCAATCACACAACATATTATAAATATGGTCATGTGCAGCTGATATACATTATTGCTTATATCGGTTACGCCTTTGCGCATATTGTATTGGCTGTTCGCCAAAACTGAGTGCGAAAAAACACATAATATAAGCCACAAGGTAGAGGTCAGTTTACCCATGTGACGGCTCCTTTGATGCTATTGCGAATGCAAAGCGAAGAGGCATACGGCTTAAACGCCAATTCGTTATTTTTATTTTTTTAGCCAATCTTATTTAATATTGATTGGTTTTGCTGCGCCAACAACGAGTTTGTGTATATTGTGTGTTCTCAAAACTAAAAAGCTGTGAGTTATTATTAGCTCAGCACATTAATAATTAGCTAAAAAATGAACAACAAGCAAGTTTTAGTATAAAAAACAACCAGGTGATATTGAGTAATTAATAAAAAGTCAGTAATCAACTAGTCAACAGGAAGTTCTAAATATGAGCAAAACAAAGGGGTTTAACGCATTCGGAGGGGGAAAATATAAGTGCAAAAAAATTTACAGCTAAAATAATTAGTTGGCTGTTTACGTCCTATTTTTAGTGCTAATGTTAAAACAAAAATGCGTGCTAAAAAGCACGCATTTATAAAAATAAATTAAAAACTACATCCAATCAGCGTTACGAATAACTCCAACGGCTAAACCTTCTATATTAAAAGATTCATTTTCTAGATCAACTTCAATTGGCGAAAAGTCGTCATTCTCAGCATGCAATAATACTTTTCGGCCTGCTTTTTCAAACCGCTTTACGGTAACATCATCATCAACACGAGCAACTACAACTTGTCCATTTTCTGCAACTTGAGTTTTATGCACAGCTAACAAATCACCATCCATAATACCTATATCTTTCATGCTCATACCGTTAACTCGCAATAAAAAATCAGCAGCCGGTTTAAACATTAATGGATCAATTTTACAATGACTCTCAACGTGCTCTTGCGCCAAAATAGGCTCTCCCGCTGCGACTCGCCCGATAAGAGGTAAACCTAACTGTTCAGGCTCTTCTTCCTCAACAAGTTGAATACCTCGGCTTGCACCTGGTTTCATCTTAATAGCACCTTTTTTAGCAAGCGCTTTTAAATGCTCTTCAGCAGCATTGGCACTTTTAAAGCCTAATGTTTGTGCAATTTCAGCACGTGTAGGAGGCATACCAGTGTCTTTAATAAAAACTTTAACTAATTCGAGAATTTGAGCTTGGCGCTTCGTTAATGGTCGCATACAACTGGTTTTCCATACAGTACATTTAACTGTGAGTATATACAGTTAAATAAAAATCGCAAATTTAAATTACATTGATTGCTTGCTGTTAATAAATCACTTTTACACTTATGTAGAAACAACGAATGCTTACATAAAATAAACATTTGTATCTTTATATTTACGATTAAGGGCTAATTTGATGACAGCCACATGTTAATAAATTGAAAACAACTTATTAACATGTACACTTTATGTGTACAAACACTTAAAAGGATTATCAAATGAAAAAATATTCACCATTGTTTATTGGCTTATTGTTTAGCGGCTATGCGTATGCCCAAGTCCCACTTTTCGAAGTGCAGCACTCTAACTTTACGCAAAACATTAATAAAGAAGGTAATGCTCAATCTCAATTTGGGCAACCGCTTTTCGAACTAAGCGCAAAAACCAATGCATTCTTTTTACCTGTTCAGGGAAGTGACATTGAATTTATCAAAAGTACAGCAAGTACATCAGCAACTGGTAACTTAATCTGGGTAGGTAAAAGCTTAGATGGTGACGAAGTAACACTGATAAAATCTACAAAGGGGATTTCTGGTACGATAAAGGTAAATGAACATGTTTATAAATTGCAACCGAATAAACATTCTGGTCATAATTTTATTGAATTAGATCCTGCCAAACAACCTGCTGAGCATGCACCCGATTATCAACAATCTAATAACACTATTTCAATCAGTGAACAAATTTTAACAGAACAAAGCTTCCAAACAGCTATGGCAACTAACGCGCAAAGCAATATTAGCTTACTCGTTTTATACACCCCAGCCGCAGAACAAAAATCTAGTGATATTAATAGCTTGATTGATCTTGCAATAGTAGAGACTAATCAGGGTTACCAAAACTCAGGTGTCAATGCAGTTGTTAGTTTGGCCCATGTAAGCCGAGTTAATTATACTGAAGCTACAAATTCAGGTACGGATTTAAATCGTTTAGCTGCCAAAAACGATGGTTATATGGATGAAGCGCACACACTACGAGATCAATACGGTGCTGATGTAGTCATATTAATAAACGACATTAACGGCTACTGTGGCCAAGCCAAAGCAATTGGTGCAAATGCTAACAGCGCATTTGCGATGGTTGATTATGACTGTGCAACCGGCTATTACTCTTTCGGTCATGAAATTGGTCATTTACAAGGTGCTCGTCATAACCCTGAAAACGATCCATCAACATCTCCTTATTCGTTCGGCCATGGTTATCAGCAACCTCAATCACAATGGCGTTCAGTAATGGCTTATAACTGTACAAATAACTGCACAAGAATCAATTACTGGTCAAATCCAAACAAATCATACAGCGGAAGTGTTATGGGAACTCCATCAAAACACGATAACGCTAGAGTCTTAAATTTAACAAACCCAACAATTGCAAATTTTAGATCTGCATCTAGCCCACCGGTAAATAACAATACACTGCAAAATAACCAATCTATCGTTGTTAGTGGTGATCGAAACAGTGAGCAATTGTTTACTTTTACAGTGCCAAGTGAAGCTGAGCAAGTCACATTTTCGACCTCTAATGGCACTGGGGATGTTGACCTACATGTAAAATATAATGCAATTGCAACGAGCAGTAACTACGATTGCCGACCGTATAAAAACGGAAATAATGAAAGCTGTAGCGACACCCGCACTGGTAATTACTCTATTATGATTAAAGGCTACAGTGCTTTTAGTAATGTAGAGTTAATAGCTAGTTACCAATAAAAGATCTGGCTAAGTATAAGCAAGTAACATTATGCTGCTTGCTTATATTTAGCCTAGGGCGATTTCTTCTTTACTGCTCGATTGTATCAATAAACTACGATATCCCTATTATTCCTTCTTACTATCCGCCTCACGCTATCTGGCTATAAATTTAGATCCACTTTTTTATTTTCATTATCTTAACTTTATGAAAATATAAGCCATATTTTTACTACTATTTTAAAAGGTAAGCTTATGAGTATTTGGTATCAACCTGTTACTTTAGAGTTTTGCAAACAGCTAGATGAGGGTATAAACGGCCAAGGTACACTAATGAAAACCATGGGAATTGAAATTACCGAAATTGGTGATGATTACCTCGTAGCAACTATGCCTGCCATACCAGCGCATCATAATCCAATGGGCATGGTGCATGGAGGAGCCAACGTAGTGCTTGCCGAAACAGTAGCAAGTTATGCAGCTAACTTCGTAGTCGACTTCACTCAGTTTTATTGTGTCGGACAAGAAATTAGCGCCAGTCACTTAAAAGCATCTCGTAATGGTACTTTAACAGCCACCGCAAAAGCGTTTCATATTGGTAAGCGTAGTTCAGTCTGGGAAATAAAAATTACTAATAGTCGAAACGAGCTTTGCTGCGTATCAAGAATGACCGCAGCCGTAGTAGAGCGAAGATAATTACTTACTGTTACTTTTCGATTGGGTAAATTGTAATTTCCATACCCGCACCAATAGCAGATATACGTAATAATGTATCTGCATCTAAAGCTTGGTTAAAACACTTAGGCGATGTGCCTGATTCAAAACCAATATCAAATGTTCTACGTGAACAGCTTAACCATTGCTTTAGCGCGTTGCGCGAACACGATTCAATAAGCTCACATATATGGTTTATTGCTTTGTCAGGCGTGTTTACTACACCTGTTGCTTCAATGCGGGCTAATTGACGGTATTCGTCTTTGTCATAATGTAAAATCGTCGCGACTTTTTTCAAGTCTGCCACTAGCAAACTAATATCTTGCTTTGATTCAAGCTCAAGATCTACATTTAAAAATTGAATTTCCGACATTGTTTAGTATTTATCCTCTAATGATTACACCGCAAACTTTAACGCAGTTTTACTTTTATACCAAATCAACTATGTAATATAAGCTGTTTTATATGGTAAATAGATAGTTTTACGCATTCATAGTCCATTATTTAATATTTATCATTTTTAAGTACAAACAATACTTTTTTATAAACTCCATGGCCTGTTGACCTTTGAGGATTAAAATTAAGTGAATTATTGTTTAAAAAAGTATAAAAAATAACCTTGACTTTCACATGCCACCGGTGGCATTTTAAGTGTGCGGGTTAAATACACTGCTTAAAGAGGTGTATTTAAATAAAGCCAAACACACCTCACTCATATTTACGCTTACTTATAACACAAAAAATAAGTGCAAAATCTGAACTGAGTGGCATTACCTAAATTCAGCAGGAACACACAATGAAAACGTCAAAAAGATTCACTCTCAGGCCACTTAATTACATTATTAGTGCATTATTAATTAGCACGACAGCTCAAATCAGTGCTGAAGAAGCCGAACAAACAAATATAAAAAAGAAAAGTGAAATTGAGTTAATCGAAGTTACAGGCTTTAGATCATCACTTAATAAATCGCTGGCTACCAAAAGGTTTGAAGTAAATACCACGGAATCAATTGCAGCCGAAGACATTGGTAAATTTCCAGATTTAAATATCGCAGAGTCACTACAGCGGATCCCTGGTGTCGCAATTTCGCGAGAAGGAGGAGAAGGACGTCAAATTACTCTACGTGGTTTAGGCCCATCTTTTACCCGCTCAACCCTTAATGGTATGGAAGTTCCTGCTAGTACAGATGGGACTGATTCGGGTGGTGGTGTAAATGGCGGAAGAGCATTTGACTTCAACGTTTTTGCATCAGAGCTATTCAATCGCGTTGATATTCAAAAATCACCAACAGCTGCAACCGAAGAAGGAGGTATTGCAGGTACTGTCGATATGTATTCAGCAAAACCTTTTGATTCCCCCGGTCTTCATGTAGCTGCGTCGGCACAGGCAGGCTATAACGATTTAACAGAAGAGACAGACCCTAGAATGGTATTTATGATCAGTAATACATTTGCTGACGATACCTTTGGGGCTTTATTCTCTGTCGCTAAATCAAAGCGCACAGTTCGCCAAGAAGGTTTTGGTACTGTTCGCTGGACAACCCCCGTCAAAGACGGCGGCGGTGTCTATGCTGACACATCAAATACTGACGTTATTGGCACTACTGATGTGGGAAATTGTGAATTTGAAGGTGAGCAAGTTGATGATGTAAATTGCCTATGGACTCCTCGACTTCCCCGCCCTGATTTTTTTGGTAATGAACAAGATAGATTAGGTTTTACAGGCTCATTACAGTATGCGCCTAACGATGACTTAGTAATTACCTTCGATACCTTGCATTCTACCCTCGACAACAGTCGTACGATGTATAATTTCTTCGAAATGTTCAGAAATACATTTAGCGAGATCACTCCAGACTCTATTACAGTTGCCGAAAATGGAAAACAAATTCAGGCAGGTACATTTAGTGGAGTAAAGTCCCGTGCAGAAAGCCGTCAACAGGTATCTAAAACAAAATTTAAACAGTATGTGTTATCTGGTAAATACCACCTATCTGACTACTTAAAATTAGATGCAATGATCGGCACCGCTGAGTCAAATGCTCGCTCTGAGCAATATCGTTATAATATGACCAGCAATACACCTCATACCGTCTCAATTGATTTTGGAAATAGCGCAAATACTGCAGTGATGGATTATGGCTATGATAATTTAGATGCAAGTTCATTTAATTTAACAGACGGTCGACTTCGTGCTACGGATGTACTCAGAAAAAATGATACTGCCAAATTAGATTTAACTTACGAAACAGACTTTATGAGCATCAAAGGTGGGGTTGCTTATAACGATAGAACAGTAAACTATGATGAATCGCAAATTAATGGATTTCCGGATCAAGAGTCATCCGTCGGCTTTTCACAATTAATGCCTTTCGATGATTATGGCTCAGGCTATGATGGTACGTTGCCACAATTTATTGTGGCCGATTTTGATGCAATTGAATCACAACTACTCAATAAAGAGTGGACGGCGCGAAGTGCACAAAGCTGGGAAGTTGAAGAGGAAACCATCGCTGCTTATATTCAATCAGATTTTGAATATGAAATATCTGATATGCTCCTACGAACAAATGTAGGCTTACGTTATGTAAAAACAGAAACAACATCAACGGGCTTTATTCAAAGCGATCCTGTTGAAATTGAAAATAGTTACGATAATGTTTTACCTGTTTTAAATTTAGCACTGGATGCAACGCAAGATGTTGTTGTACGTTTAGGGTTATCCAAAACCATGACTCGTCCAAGCCTTGGCTCACTAAACCCAGGTAACCCATCATTCTCCTATTTAAATGGAACAGTCAGTGCGGGTAATCCATTTTTAGACCCATTCACCTCAACAAATACTGATTTAGGTATCGAATGGTATTTTGATGAAGAGTCGCTACTTGCTTTAACTGGTTTTTATAAAGATATAGGTACTTTCATCACCAGCTCAACTGAGGAAAAATTAGTTGACCCTGCATACTTACCTTTCATTGATAACGATCCGCAATACGATCCATCAAGTGCACTTGACCCAAGAACAACACCCTACACCCATTACGTACCTGTAAATGGCAAGGGAACTGTTGTTAAAGGTATTGAGCTAATATATCAACAGCCATTTAGCTTTTTACCGGGGTTATTAAAAAATACCGGTATTGTTTCTAACTACACTCACGTATCCGCAGGAGAAATAACGGGGCTTTCTAAAAATTCATATAATTTCACACTTTATTACGAAGAAGAAAATTATGGCGCTCGCGTTTCAATGAATAAACGCGATAACTACATTACTGATTATACTGGCAGTAATGGTAATGCTGAAGAAGCAACAACAGGTCCAGCACATTATGACCTTTCTGCTTTTTATAATCTCAATGACAATGTAACCGTAACATTTGAAGCTATTAACTTAACCGATGAATACGAGCGCTTGTATACCACTGGTGACGGAACACTTAATTTACCACGAGAGTATAACCATACTGGTAGGCAATTCTTTTTAGGTATTCGCTATAGTATGTAAGTAAATATCTTAACCAAAGCTCAGGTTAAATAGCTTATACAAAGCTGATAGTTTCCCCGCACTATCAGCTTTTTTACAAAAATAAAAAGAGCAAGTACCAGTAACCATTTCAAGCTAAATTCTAAGTCTCCTTTATCTTTTTTAATCAACAGCTTAAACTAGCCATTCCTGTAGTTCACATATGTGATGGATATGACTCGATTTATTCTGGCCTTATTGGCTTGTTTTTTGTGTGTTTCGGTATCGGCGGAGCAGTTCACCCGTTTTTCTACTGCAAAAAAACACCTTATTAAAACCCTACCTGACAACGCTAAAAGCATCTACTGCGGCTGCGACATTAAAAAAGAAGGTAAAAAACTCGTTCCAGATCCCGCAAACTGTGGTTACGTTCCGAGAAATACGCTTACACGCTCAGGTAAGATAAACGTGCGAGCACTACGCATTGAGTGGGAACACATTGTTCCGGCGTGGGAATTTGGTCATCAACTACAATGTTGGCAAGATGGCGGGCGAAAAAATTGTAGAAAAGTAAGTGCTAAATTTAGAAAAATGGAAGCCGATATAAACAACTTAGCGCCAGCTATTGGCGAAATTAATGCCGATCGCTCCAATTATCGATTTGGCATGCTTAGCGAAAACGCCACACAGTATGGTCGCTGCGAAGTAAAAGTAAACTTTAAACAACGTGTAGTTGAACCGCCTGTTTATGCGCGAAAACGTATAGCCGACACCTATGCTTATATGCAAAGAACCTACGGTTTAAAGATATCAGATAAGCAACAAAAGCTCTTTAATGCATGGCAAAAACAAACGTTTGCAGCGCAAAGTGATACTAAAAAGCTATAATTTAATTGGTTGCGCACTATTGAGTAAACCTTATAGTGCGCGATTAAGTTAGTAGGCTAAATAATTATCTAAAATATGCCCACTTTTAAACGGTATTATAAGTCTTGATGCGGGCCAAATATTTCGTAATGAATATGCTCACTTTTAACACCGAGCCCAAGTAATTGGTTTTTTATAAATGCCATGAACCCCGCAGGGCCACACAAGTAAAAGTCGCCATTACTCAATGGTAGCTGTGCTTGTACTGCGTTTAAGCTCATTAACCCAGTAAAGTCAACGCCCTCTGTCGCTTGATTAAACCACGTTATTGTTTGCAAGTGGTTATTCTGCGCTGTTAACTCATTTAAATATTTTGAAAACAAGTGCTGCTGAGTATTTTCGCAGGCATGTAAATACATAATCTCTTGATTAGAATTATCACTTAATAACGTTTCAAGCATAGCCAGCATTGGCGTTTGCCCAACACCTGCTGAAATGAGTACCGCTGGGTTTGTGTTATTGCGTAAAAAGAAGTCTCCTGCCGGCGGGTATAACTCAACAATAGTGCCTTGCTCTAATGAGTGTAAATAATTAGACACCATGCCAGGCTTTGGCTGTAGCTCTTTTTTAACACTAATACGGTAGTTTTTAGCGTTACTTTTTTGCGAAATAGAATACTGGCGAATTTCTTCATATTCAGCGCCCTCTGGCTTAACTTTAATACCTAAATACTGCCCTGGTTTATGTTTAATAACAGCTTCGCCATCAACTGGCGTAAGTGTAAAGCTTGTTACTAGTTCTGATTCGGCCTGTTTGTTGGTTATTTTAAATTGGCGAGTTCCCGCCCAACCACCGTGTTTATTTTTACTGTGCTCATACAAAGCAGCTTCTTCGGTTATACAAATATCAGCAAGTACGCCGTAAGCTTCGCGCCAAGCGTATTCAACATCGGGAGTAAATTGCTCAGGAATAAGCTCTTTTAATGTACCAATTAAATGCGCACCTACAATAGGGTAATGCTCAGGTAAAATATTCAAGCTTGTATGTTTATGATTAATACGTGTTAGCGCTTCTTTTAATACGGCTAAATTATCAATATTTTGTGCATACGCAGCCAATGCATTAAAAAGTGCAAATTGCTGACGACCTGTATCTTGATTCGCCATATTAAAAATATTTTTAAGCTCAGGATTATGGCTAAATAAACGCTTATAAAAATGATCGGTAACAACCGTACCCGCCTGCGCTAATAACGGAACTGTGCTTTTTACAATCTCAATGGTTTTATCAGATAACATATGTGTTTCCTATGGATGGATGAACTAACCACGACGCCCATCAACACGACGCCGCGTTAATATAGGTGTGCAGTGAATTAAAAATAATGAAAAAGCCACTAGCCACAGCAAAGCACTTATTTGCCAAGCAAGGTGAGGCCCAATAATAAAAGGGAGTAATGAACGAGTAATAGCGGCCACAAGCAAAAACGCAAAAGCAACAGCCATGTAATGAGGAATAGCGAGTGTACGCCCTGTATGACCATGCGATACACGCGTCATCATTGCTAAAATCATCATACCTATTGTGCCAATAGTGATTAAGTGCAGCGCATCTTTAAATTGTATTGCACTGCTATAAAAGCTTATTGCCACCAGCATCAAACCAACACCTAGAGCAAGGTACGAAAAATGCAAAGACCATAACAACGGCACTCTCAATACCTTGCTATCCCACCAACAACCAGCCCTGACCAGATGAAGCACAGCAACCGTTGCAACAACCAATGCAGGATTAATCGTGTTCAAAAACAACTTGTCGATGAAAAATAAAGTGATAGCCAAAATAGATAAATACATCACCGCTTTATCTATTTTAGGAGTGCGAACTTGCTCGGTTAAACCCAGACCTTTAGCGGTAAAAAATGGTAAAACGCGACCCGCAACAATGCCAACTAGTAAAGTAATAACCAGTACTGCGGTATCAACCACACCAAGTGCAAGTTGCATGTTTTTCTGTAAAATGAGTATTAAATACAATACATTGAGCCCACAAAGCACAGCTAAAATAGCTAAAAATGGATAGTTACTTTTGCTATTGGCTTTTAATAACATATTAGCCAACGCGGCTATGGCGCCTAGCCACCAAATAACTTGTAATGTAAGTGCAGCATATAAATTAAAATGAGCAATATCAGGCAATATCACAAAAAAGGCTAAGCGCGCTGCAAGCCATATAAACGTAAGCCACATAAGGGCTTTGCCACTTATGCTCGGTACGCCTGTCCATGTTTGTGCAGCGGTAAGTAAAAAGCCAACAGCTACAACTCCTGCAAAGCCAAACAGCATTTCGTGCGCGTGCCATAATGTCGCAGGTATCGATGAGTGCCAACTTGCATGGCCTGTTAAAATAAGTAGCCAATACCCCACCGACAAAAATGCCAATAAGCCACCGCCTAAAAAGAAAGGTCTAAAAGCGAGCATCCATAATGGCCATTGAGATACTTGATGAATAGCAACGCGTGCTGGCATTGGCTCAGTTAAGTTTATAGGGCGCATTATCGCACCTCCTGCCCTAAACCATGTTGTGCAACACAGCGCAGTACGTAACTTACTTTTAAAATAGCAGCAATAACAATAGTCCCAATATGAGCTGATACTTGCACCGCCATGGAAAAGTACTCAGCAAACGGGTAGCTAATTAAAATACTTGCCGTAATACACACTAAACTCACAGCTAATGCCGTATTGGCAGCAAATAATACTGTTTCGTATAGTGAACTAAACTGTGTTTGATTATTTAAATTATTCAGCATTAGAGTGTTCATGGCGATCTCTGTAACTAACTACGTTACTTAGCTATTACACATACTGTGCCAACAACTTTATTCATTTAAATTCAATAAGTTAAATTAAACCACTTTACACTATGAGTCTTTATGACCTACTATAAGTTAACTCATAAAAACACAAACAGGTCATTTTGACATGAACCAGCAATTCAACCTTACCCAAGTTGCTCTAGAGCTTGCTCAAAGTACACTGCACGAGCATAGTTTTGATCAATTACTAGCAACGGTTGAGCGGGTGATTCCTAGTGATGCAAGTGCGTTATTAGCGCTTCAGGGCGAGCAATTAAAACCACTGGCAATTAAAGGATTAATGCCCGACAGTTTAGGCAGACGATTTAAAATAGCAGAGCACCCTCGCCTAGAAGCTATTTGCAAAAGCACACTTGCGCTGCAATTTGCGCACGACTGCCCACTACCCGATCCATACGACGGATTACTATTAGCTAAAACCGGCGACATACCGGTACATGCATGTTTAGGTTTACCTCTTTATGATAAAAACGCGCTACTTGGCGTACTTACGTTTGATAGCCTTAACGCCAATGCATTTAACAGCATAAGCGCTGATACACTCAATACTTTACAAACGCTGTGTAGTGCGCACTTTAAAACGGCCTTAGAACTTGCCCATTACAAACAGCATGCACAGCACTCAAGTGCATTAGTACAAGAACTAAATCGTGAAGCATTAACACGGGACGGCGGTGAAATTATTGGTCAAAGCCCGCTAATGCAAACACTTAAAAACGACATTAAACTCGTTGCAGCATCTAACTTTAGCGTGCTGATATTAGGTGAAACAGGGGTAGGGAAAGAACTTGTTGCGCGTAACATTCACTTAAATTCAGCTCGAAAAGATCAACCGCTTATTCACTTAAATTGTGCCTCACTTCCCGAAAACCTCGCCGAAAGTGAATTTTTTGGTCATTCTAAAGGGGCTTTTACAGGCGCACTAAATTCGCGCCAAGGTAAATTTCAATTAGCTGATGGCGGCACGTTATTTTTAGATGAAATAGGCGAACTACCCCTTGCCATGCAAAGTAAACTATTACGAGTGCTACAAAGTGGCGAAATACAAACGGTAGGAGAAGACACGCCAAAATACGTAAATGTACGCGTTGTTGCTGCAACCAACAGAAATTTAAAAGAAGAAGTAGCTCAAGGTCGCTTTAGAGCCGATTTATACCATCGCCTCAGTGTCTACCCTATTACTGTGCCACCACTTAGTAAACGCGAGCACGACATAACACTCTTAGCTGGTTATTTTATTGAGCAAACAGCCCGTAAATTAGGGATAAAACAATTAAAACTAAGCCCCGAAGCGCAAGCATTACTTAATCAGTACAGCTGGCCAGGTAACGTGCGCGAGCTTGAACATGTCATTAGCCGCAGCGCCCTAAAAGCAAAACAAAGCCAATGGCAAAATCCAATAATAACCATTACAAGCGAGCACTGTGATTTAATCCCGAGTGCGCCGCAAAACTCTCTAGTAGCAAGCCAAAGTACAACCAACACCTTAATCAACCAACCTTTAAAGCAAACTGTAGAATCGTTGCAATACAACGTAATTACTGAGCAATTAAAGAAGCATAACTACAACTGGTCAGCAGCAGCAAGAGTGCTTGAATTAGATAGAGCTAACTTAGTACGCTTGGCTAAACGCCTAGGGATAGAAGTGAAAAAAACACTATAATCATTTAAAACATAGCTAAAATGCGGCTAATACCAATCTGCTTATATATGGGGTCTATTTAACGTTAAGAAAATTACGCTAGAACTAGGCAAAAATTTTTGTATCTAGTTGTTCTAAATAAAAAATTTTTAACGACGTTATAGTGAAATTTAATTCGTTAAATTGATCAAAGATTTATGCAGGTTGGTATAAAACTATTGATTAGCAGCTAACTTACTAAAATGTGTTTTTAGCAACCCTGCAAAAGCTTGTACTTTAGCAGTGCGATGCACTAAGTGATGCGTGACTAACCATACATCGGTAGGCCAGCTTAACTCACTGTGTAATATAGGCACTAAATCAGGATATTGCGCCGCTACGTCATGCTGCAATCCGCCAATACCTAGCCCTTTAATTATTGCACGAGTCGCTTCTGCGGTTTCAGATACTCGCAGCTTTATTTGCGATGCGGGAATATGTTCATCAGCCCACGCAAAATAAGGCACGCGGGCATTAAAACCTGCCACACCCGATACAAAATTATGCTGTTGTAAATCACTTAATAATTTAGGCATGCCGTATTTATTAATATAACGTTTATTAGCGTATAAGCCCGATGAAAGCTGCGCCAAATGTTGAGCAATATAATCGCCTTCATCAGGCCTTGGGCCTGCACGCACAGCAATATGTGCTTGCCCGTGATCGAGCCTTAGCCTTTTTTGTTCTAAAATAACTTCTAACTGCACCTGCGGGTGTAACGCTTGAAACTGCTCACACACATCCCCAAGTATATCCATAAAACCGCTTACCGTCGTTAGCAACAAACTCCCTCTAAGTGTACTGTCTGCCGAAGCAATATCGTTATGAAGCTGCTCTAACGAACTATGAATAGTTTGCGCCGTTGCGAATAACTTAGTGCCAATTTCAGTTACTTTATAACCACGGGCATGGCGATGAAAAAGTCGTGCATTTAAGTTTTTTTCTAGATTATTAATTCGTCTAAGCACTGTGCTGTGGTGCACATTAAGCTCTTCTGCTGCCGCTGTTAGCGTGCCTAAACGTGCTACTTCAAACGCTACTTTAACGTCTTGCCAATCTTCAAACTTTATCGCCATGCTGCCTACCTTTCACTTATGTGCATATACGCACATAAGTGTTGCGTTTATTGGGGTTTTCTACAAGCAAAATTTTGCTACATTAGCCATGAAACTTAAAACATTAAAAGGCCACTACCATGTCAGCACCAAAAATTATCGCTCTAGCAGGAAGCCTTCGCCAAGAAAGCTTTAATCAAAAAATTATTAATGAAGCAGCACGTTTTGCTCTACAAACAGGTGCTGAAGTAGAAGTAATAAAACTAAACGAATTAAACATCCCACTATTTAACGAAGATATAGAAGCGCAAGGCACACCAAGCGATGTACAGCTTTTGAAAGACAAGCTACGTAAAGCCGACGGTATTTTACTAGCAAGCCCAGAGTACAACGGCTCTATTACCGCAGCACTAAAAAACGCCATTGATTGGGCATCGCGCACAGAACAAGGTGCTGTTCCTGCTTTTCGTAATAAAGTGGTCGCTTTGTTTGCAGCATCGCCAGGTGGGCTTGGCGGATTACGAGGTTTAAATCATGTGCGTGATATATTAAGCGGCATTGGTTCGTTAGTGCTTGCCGATCAGCTTGCTGTACCCGCTGTACACACTTTGTTTGATGAAAATGGGCAAATAAATGAACCTGTAACGGCTGAAAAAGTATCAGCCCTTGCTCATCAATTAGTAAGCGTTGCAAGTAAGTTAAAATAACTTGCACGCCCGCCTACTTACTTTGTCGCCGCTATTTTTGCGGCGATAAAATCGGTATGCGTTACATATAAAAGCCCTGCGACTTTACGTATTACGTAGTCTTCTTGGGGATCTATTTCTCCATCGGCATACGCTAAGCGCCATAATAGTTCTATTATTTCTATTCGCTGTACCGCGCTGCAATGCTCATTAATCTGTTTTGAAAACTGAAAGTAATCTATCGCACCATCCAAACTACTCGCCGCATTAGTGGTGAGCTCATCAACTTCGATATCTGTTAAATTAAAGTACTTTTTTAAGGTTACAGTCAGGGTTTGTTGTTCATCATGTTCAAGCTTGGCATCAGCGCGCATAACTTCAATTAACAATGCAGCAACGGCTGTTTTTAAATCGTGCTTTTGCATACTTGGCTGCTGGTCATCGAATACAGCAAAAAGTTGTTTTATCTGTTTGAACATCACACTTTCCCTTTTGGGTGTTAGACTAAACGAAAATTAATCGGCCTTATAACTCATATTAATGGGTATAAAGTTCGCAAATTAAAGGATACATTTTTATGAAAGGATTAAACTCTCCACGCTTCACTATAGGCGCGATACTGGTCGCCCTTTCGAGCGCAAATACAGCCTTTGCTGAAAAAGCCGAAACAGAAAAACTCTACGACTTTGACAACAAAGTGCATTACTACCAAACAAAAATTGGCGAAGACAATTATAAAATAAAAATTAAGTCTGACGATTACAAACACTTTTCCAACCAAAGCGTATTTTTATTACGCCATGCTGAGCGCTTATGTCGTGGCAACACCTTTATGTTGAAAGTGCTTGAAGGCGTGCAAGAATATGAACGTTTTCCAACTAAGCCACGCGCCTATCAACCAGATTTAAGTGTTTTACTACAATGCGAAACTAAAGAAGATACAAGCAAGGGCAAGTAACCTTAGTCTTTATAACCCCAAGGTGCTGATGGTGGAGTAATAGGTTTAGTTAAATCAAAATCCACTTTAAACTCACGCCCTTGGCGAATTAACCGATAAGTAAATACTTCCGGGTAAATATACATTTGCCATGTATTACCTACAGACTGTGCAATGCCTTGTGCTACAAATAACTCTTTAGAGTACTGGTCTGCTGGAAACGACTGCATTTGAGCAAATCCTGCATCAAGTGTATGGCCACCATACATAGTGGATGCGTCGTCGCTACCATCTTTATGGCGATGATCGTGTTTTAAACTCAAACCACTGCCCGTTTTAGTTATGATCCATGTACGCGATGCATCATCCCCTACATGAAACGGTACTTGTAGCTCGCTATTGCTACATTTACGAACATGCATAACCAGTTTATTATTGTCAAATGAGCTTGGCCCTTTTGCATTATCTACACTTACTTTACCCTCAAACGCTTTACCACAGTGCGCTGCAATATTATTAAAAAACGCATCATGCGTCGGTATAGATACCAAAGGCGCAGGGCGTGCAATAGCTGTTGATGAGGCAAGTAATAACGCTGTCATTGATAATTTATTCACTAAAAAGCCTTATATGATAAAAATTAAATTTAGCTAAACAAACCTAAATTCTAGTTAAGAAGTTAACTAACAATACTGCAACTCTTTTTATAATAGATCGTGTATGCAGTTATTAGCATTTACTTAGCGCAAAGGCATTTAAATGCCTATAAAAAAGCGCGAAATTCGCGCTTAGTTTTTTATAATTATGGATTCAAGGGTATTTCAGAATTAAACCTAATGTACCCTTTTAACTCTGGAGAATCATTACTTTCACAACGTTGTGTGAAGTTTACCGCTAGCTTTTGAACTTCTTCAGTATTTTCTTCAAGCTCAAAAACTTCGAACTCGCCATACACTTCATTACATCCCCTATGCTCTCCAGTAAAGCTTAATCCTGGTGATGATGAGTCTTGAAAAGGATAGCGAGTCGCATTGCTATATTTAGCGACAGATAAGCGCTCGTTGCCTGGTGCTTTTAAATCTAAATTCCAAAAGCTTATATTATTTTCAAAGGAAAATGCTAAATGCGACATATCCTCGCCATCAAAGCTAGTCGAAAAGTCGCCTGTATTTAACGTTTCAATAATTTTTTTTCCTGAGCTTATGTAGTCCCCTTCTTCACCACTTATGTACAAATAAGTACCAGATTTTGGAAGGTATTTTAGTGTAATTCGTTCTCTGGCAACTTCACCCAACTCATTGGTGATAATAAGCTCTATAATTAAATCTGACTCAATATTTTGAGGTAAACTGAAGCTCGTAGATACTGCTTCATCATTATCAAATTCGATACCCAAACCACTTACATCAACCCATTTATACGAAAAGCTTTCACCATTATTTAGTATGCTCTCTTGTGCGCTCAAGGTTGGATATGCATCATCTTGATAAAAGTAATTGTCGCTTGTCAATTTTGGAATAATGCTATCAGTCGTACTTATATCAGCATTTATCCAGCTCAAGTTCTGCCCTGTAACGCTAACTATCTCAGAAATATTTAAACTATAATTTGAACCAGCTTGAAGGAAACTTTCAGGATAAATATTTATTTTGGCACCTGCAATTTCTACTCTAGCAGGTAAATTACCTGTGCTATAATCATACTCCTTTTGAAAAAAAGCCGTTGCAGACTGAACCGCTCGAGAAAAAGTAAGTGTTATGGGTCCATCAACTGGCACTAATTTTTGACCTAGATCGTTATCATATATACGCTGAAAATTATCTACACGAAATGAAATGATATGATTATTTTCATCAAACGAAGCAAGCCCATCAACAGAAAAATAATCCCAATAAAGCGCGAACTCCTCTTGATCATATTTGACGAGAAACTGCTCAGAATCTGTAACAAAATTACTCTCTAGTAATAAAAATTCTTTTTGTGATTCAACTTTCATTGAGCCTTTATGGGGGTATTCCAAGAAATAACCGAACCACGGCTCTTCTTGAGAAAAGCTAAACTCACCATTTAGGTTAGAATCAAAAACGTTGCCGTTCGTGCTTATAGAATATGTAGCAGTGTTAAAATCTATATTTTTATCAATTAATAGATTTTTTATATTAATGTTATAAACTTCGTCATTAAGGTAAGTTTCTTTTAACGATGTTGCGTGTAAATTCTCATCTGCGACTATAGTTATATTTCGGCTACTGGGCGAGTAAGAAAGCTGTGTAGAGTAACTGCCTTTAAAAGACATAAAACCACTATAGTTACTATTCATATCGACAATATCTACTGCATCATTATTAACTGTAAAATCAATAGATTTACTTTGCTCATCTACATCATTTATAGATACCAACCTAGTACCTACTAGTATAGTTTGATAACTTACCAAGCAATCTTGAAAAGTTTGTTTAAGTCTATCCCCTTGAGATACTGTTGCCGAATCATCGTTATCGAGGTAAGTGAGTGTGTTCAAGCCGCCATTTGGACAAACTGTTTCTTGCGTTATGACTTCCCCACTATTTTTTTGTATAAGCAAGTTACTAAGTGATTGCGCTTCCAAAAGAAGCTTGTTTTGTAATAATAAAACTGTATTAGTAGTATCCTTGGGTGCTGTGACAACATTTATGCGATGCTTAACAGTTAGAGTATATTCAGTACGAATTTCGCTTTCACCGTCAAAAACATATAAAACATAAGTTAAATCAGAGTCTTCTTTAACATCTAAGCTTTCGATATTTAATTGCGCGCCTTCACCGACCAACAGGCTATCTTGGTTAAACCACGTGAAAGTGAGCCCCTCTGAACTCTGATTTACACTGGCAACAAGTGTAAATCCATCTTCTTCGTCAACACTGTTAGGTCCATCTATTGTCACTATTAATTGTTGCTTAATTTCCTCATCAGAATCACTTGAACTTCCACCGCCACACCCTGCAATTATAGATACAACAAAAAAAAGTAGTGCAATATCCCTAGCAAATTTAAATTTCACATTAATTCCCTAATAATTATATTTTTACTAATATTATCAAACAAGTTAGAAATATGTAACGCAATTTAAACTTTACCAATCACACTAAAGAAAAACCTTATCCTTTGAGTTACCTTTATCAAACGAAATAAAAATAAACAGACCATGACTTAGACTAAAGGATAACAAGCCTGTTTATATTAGATTATCGAATTAGAACATGGCAAAAAAAACACAAGCAATTGATTTACAATAAAATAAAATCAATTTCATTTTCTAGCTAAGAAAACCAACACACTGACTTAGCGTTAAATAAAGTCATACACGACCTTTTGCCTATACATTATTGAGTAAAAGCTGTTCTACCCTGCCCCTTCACTATTCATTTGCTTTAACAAAAGCCGTATTAATAAATAAACAACGAGTAACAGGAGGAACTATGTCAGCAACCCAAAAGGGTAACGAGTCAGATCACAAAAAAGCATTACATGACGATGCAAACAGCTATCAAAACAATCACAAACCCAGCTCCGAGTTTAATAGCCGCGACGAGTATCTTGAACATGAGCTGCAAATTATGCAGCCTAAACGCTGGCGTCCTAATTTACCGTTTAGAGATTACCGATTTGAATTTGAAGACACCATTCCTGCAATGGCGGGCACTATTGGTAAAGTCGTTATGGTGGGTGCTATTGCAGCAACATTTGCGGCGCCTCTTGGCTTAAGCGATGCATTTGTTTTAGAAAACGTGCGCTACGAATTACTCATTGTTTCTATTTTTATCATCTTATTCTCAGGCTTTATTTTACCAACAGCTAACTTGGCTGGTACTCATGGCCCTCTTATACCGTTAATTCCTATTGTAGTTGCAGCTGGCGGCCACCCTATGGCGTTTGGCTTACTCATTGGTGCCTTTGGTTTTATTTTGGCCATAACCAAAGGAGGGAGTATGCTCGCGCGCCTAACCAGTAAAGGTGTATGTGGCGGGCTACTCATTTATTTAGGCTTTATTGGTACTATTTCGCAGGTTAAAAAGCTGTTTGCCTGGGCTGAGGCCATTGATATGGCGCATATTGCGTTTATTGTTATTTTAGCCACCATTTTATTGTATGCGCTATTAGAGCACTTTAAAAAGCGTTGGTTAGCCGTGCCGTTAAGCTGCCTTATTGGTGGTGTGGTTGCCTTTGCTTTAGGCGCACCGTTTGAGTTTCATACTGCACCGGGTTTACCAAATATGAACCCAGCTTATTGGTGGGGTGAAAACACGGGCTGGATGCTTGGCCTGCCAACACTTGAAAGCTTTGTGGTTGTACTCCCATTTGCAGTGCTCGCCGTTGCTATGTGGTCACCAGATTTTTTAGGTCATCAAGTATTTCAAAAAATAAGCTATCCGCAACGTACTGAAAAAGTACAAATGAATATCGACGACACCATGCTGAGCGCATCGGTTAGACAAACATTTGGCTCACTTGCCGGTGGTGCTAACTTTACCTCATCGTGGGGAACCTACATTGTACCTGCTGCTATTGCTAAACGCCCTATTCCGGCTGGCGCTATTTTAACTGCATTATTTTGTATTATTGCTGGTTTATGGGGTTACCCTATGGATTTAGCCATTTGGCAACCTGTGCTTTGTGTTGCGCTTATTGTAGGAGTGTTTATTCCGCTACTTGAAGCTGGCATGGGAATGACGCGCGAAGGCAAAACAACGCAATCAGCCGCTATTGTGGTGTTTGCCTCAACCTTGGTTAATCCGGCTTTTGGTTGGTCGCTTACTATGTTACTTGATAATCTAGGGCTTATTGGCTGTAAAGAACGTAGCGCTGAGCTAACTAAAATGAGCCGCTGGGTGATTCCACTTATTATGTTTGTGCTACTTACCACTGTAATGGCAATTGTAGGCATGTTACCTGGTATACCTGCGTTAATGGCTGACTTTAGACATTAAGCCTTAGGTACTGAACCTAATATTTACCCACAAAAAAGCACGGCAATTGCCGTGCTTTTTAATACGTGGTTTTTAATACACACGGTTAAGAAATTACTGCCAAGGGCGCTCAGCTGCTAGTTGTTTTTCAAACGCATCTATTTGTGGGTTTAGTGTTTCGGTTACACCAATAAAATCTAAGCCACTTAATAAGCGCTCTTTTACGTCTTTACGAATATCAAAACTAATTGGCGCAAACTTACTGCTTGTTAGTGTTTGATTTTCAAGGTCGATTTCAATGTTTATATCGTCGTGCTGCTCGCTAAGTACAAACAATTGCTCAAGCGTATCGGCAGGTAATGCAATGGCTAACATTTGGTTGTTACCACAGTTATTAAAGAAAATATCTGCAAAGCTTTCAGCTAAAATAACTTCAAAGCCATATTGCTTAAGTGCCCATGGCGCGTGCTCGCGAGATGAGCCACAACCAAAGTTGTCGCGCGTTAATAATATTTGCGCGCCTTGGTAGCATGGGCGATTTAAAATAAAGTCAGGGTTTGGCTCACCGTTATCTAGGTAACGCCAATCATAAAACAATGCAGCATCAAAACCTTCACGGCTAGTTGATGTTAAAAACTGCTTAGGAATAATTTGGTCAGTATCAACATTGTTTTTATCAAGTGGGGCCATTAAGCCACTAAAAAACACGCTCATTAGGCTTCTCCTCTAATATCAACAAAGTGACCATGTATTGCAGCTGCTGCTGCCATTGCAGGGCTTACTAAATGCGTGCGCCCGCCACGACCTTGGCGGCCTTCAAAGTTACGATTAGAAGTAGATGCACAGCGCTTGCCCGCTTCTAAGCGGTCATCGTTCATCGCTAAACACATAGAACAACCTGGTTCGCGCCATTCAAAGCCTGCAGCTTTAAAAATATCGGCTAAGCCTTCGTCTTCGGCTTGTTTTTTAACTAAGCCAGAGCCTGGTACAATTAACGCTTCAATGCCGGCAACAACATGTTTGCCTTCAACAATTTTTGCCGCTGCACGTAAATCTTCAATGCGACTATTAGTACATGAACCAATAAATACCGTGTCTACTTTTGCGCTTGATAATTTATCGCCCGCTTTTAAGTCCATGTATTTAAGAGCACTGCGTATAGCGTCGGCTTTAATTAAATCTGGTTCTTGGTCAGGATCGGGTATGCATTCATCAACGCCAATGACTTGCTCTGGGCTTGTGCCCCAGGTAATTTGCGGCTGAATGTCGTTAGCTTCAAGCTCAACACTCAAGTCAAACTCAGCGCCTTCATCTGTTTTTAAGGTTTCCCAATATTCAACGGCTGCATCAAAATCTGCGCCTTTAGGTGCAAACGGACGACCTTTTAAATAATCATAAGTAATTTGGTCAGATGCAATTAAACCCGCTTTTGCACCCATTTCTATGCTCATATTACATAGCGTCATACGGGCTTCCATTGAAAGCGCTTCAATGCCTGCACCACAAAACTCTGCTACATAGCCTGTGCCACCAGCAGTACCTAACTTGCCAATTACCGCCATAATTAAATCTTTAGCCGTAACTGTTGGACGCAATACACCGTTAATTTGAATTTTTAACGATTTCGCCTTTTTTTGCTGTAGCGTTTGCGTTGCTAATACGTGCTCAACCTCAGACGTACCAATACCATGCGCTAATGCGCCAAACGCACCATGCGTAGAAGTATGGCTATCGCCACATACAATGGTTGTGCCTGGCAAAGTAATACCTTGCTCTGGGCCCATTACGTGCACAATGCCTTGGTTAATTGAGTTTAAATCGTAAAGTACAATACCAAACTCTTTACAGTTTTTATCAAGCGCCATTAATTGATTTTTAGATACTTCGCTTGCGGCATCAAGTGATCGGCTCTTAGTCGATACGTTATGATCCATCGTTGCAAAGGTTTTTTCTGGGCAACGTACAGTACGGTTTTTTTCACGTAGACCAGCAAAAGCCTGCGGAGAAGTAACTTCATGCACTAAATGGCGGTCAATATAAAGTAAGTCGGTTTGCTCGTTTATGCTGGCAACGGTATGTGCTTGCCAAATTTTGTCGTATAACGTTTGGGCCACTTGCTAATTCCCTAATCTGTTTGAGTTGCAGCATAACGGTGCTGCAACTTTACTATGTTATTAAATGCGTGAAACGATGGCTGCTGCCACATCGCTTGTGCTGTAACCGGCATTTGGATATATATCTGGTGTGCCTACACCTGCTTCTACAGCTTCTGCTACTGCTTTTTCAATGGTGCGCGCAGCTTCGTCTTGCCCTAGCGAGTAACGTAGCATTAATGCGGCACTTAATATTTGTGCTATTGGGTTTGCAACGCCTTTACCTGCAATATCTGGTGCTGAACCGCCTGCTGGCTCATACAACCCAAAACCCGATTGATTCAAGCTTGCCGAAGGTAATAAGCCCATTGAGCCTGTGATCATCGCGCACTCATCTGACAAAATATCGCCAAATAAGTTATCGCAAAGTAGTACGTCAAACTGGCTAGGCTGTTTAACTAACTGCATAGCAGCGTTATCTACGTAAATGTAATCTAGGCTTACTTCTGGGTAGTCTTTGCTTACTTCGGTGACTACTTCGCGCCATAATACGCTTGATGCAAGTACGTTGGCTTTATCAACAGAGGTAACGTGGTTACTACGTAATTTTGCAGCTTCAAAAGCAAAACGTGCAATACGTTCAATTTCTTTACGCGAGTATGTTTGCGTATCAAATGCAAACTCTTCTGCGCCTTCGCCGCTACGGCCTTTTTCGCCAAAATAAATGCCGCCGGTTAGCTCGCGCACACATAAAATATCAAACCCTTTTTCGCTAATATCAGCGCGAAGTGGTGACGCTGCACTTAATGCAGGTAATAACTGTGCGGGGCGCAAATTACAAAACAAACCAAAGTGCTTACGAAGCGGTAAAAGCGATGCACGCTCAGGCTGCTCGTTTGGTGGTAAGTTTTCCCATTTAGGACCGCCTACCGAACCAAATAAAATAGCGTCTGAGTTTTCGCACGCAGCAAGTGTACTCTCTGGTAATGCTTTACCAAATTCGTCAATGGCTGCGCCGCCAATTGCATAATGCTCGCGGTTCAGGGTAAAACCAAACTTATTGCTTACAGCATCAAGTACTTGCTCTGCTGCTGCCATTACTTCTGGGCCAATACCGTCGCCTGCTAATACTGCAACGCTGTAGTTTGTTTTACTCATCCTGCTTTCCTTTGTTGTTTTAAATCAGACACTTTTTGTGCACGATAAATTAAGTTATAAACACGGATCATGGCGCGCACCGACGCTTCAACCACATCCGCTGCAATGCCCGCACCGTGATAAGGTCGGCCATCGTATTTAGCTATAATATTTACTTGGCCTAATGAGCTTGCACCTTGGCCTGTCGCTTCTAAGTTATATTCAATCATTTCAACGCTCATACCGGTTAAGCGCTCAATAGCTGCAAACGAGGCTTCAACTGGGCCATTACCTGTCGCGGCTTCTTGTTTAGCTTCGCCATCAATGCGCATTCCAATCGTAGAACTTGCTACCGATTGTGAGTTAGAGGCTGAGTTAACAAATTCTAATTGGTATTTTTCGTCTTTGTCGTTAATTTGATTAAAGTAAATCATCGCCTCAAGGTCGTAATCGTATACGGTGCCTTTTTGGTCAGCCAATTCAATAAAGCTTTTGTATAAGCCATCCATATCGTAATCAGATTTTTGATAGCCTAACTCTTCTAGGCGATGCTCAATAACATGACGACCCGAACGCGAAGTCATATTTAATTGGTTACTTGGCACACCAACGCTTTCTGGCGACATAATCTCATAAGTATTTTGCGCTTTTAATACACCGTCTTGGTGAATGCCTGAACTATGTGCAAAGGCGTTTTCGCCAACAATCGCTTTATTTGGTTGTACTGGCATATTACAAATTTTAGCCACTTGACGAGATGCGCGGTAAATTTCTTCACTTTTAATATCTGTGTATACTTTTAAGTGGTCTTTGCGCATTTTCATAATCATCGCCACTTCTTCAAGCGAGCAGTTACCAGCACGCTCACCAATGCCATTAATAGTACACTCAATTTGACGTGCACCCGCTTGTACAGCGGCTACAGAGTTTGCTACAGCTAAACCTAAATCGTTGTGGCAATGCACACTTAAGCGCGCTTTATCAATATTTGGCACGTTATTCATTAAATGGCGGATCATCGCGGCGTATTCGTCTGGCGTTACAAAACCAACGGTATCTGGCAAGTTAATCGTTGAAGCTCCGGCGTTAATTGCCTGCTCAACAATTTTACATAAATCCCAATGCGGCGTACGACCGGCATCTTCACACGAAAACTCAACATCATCAGTATAGTTACGTGCTAATTTAATTGATTTAACAGCCATTGCCGTTGCATCGTCTAGGCTCATACGTAATTTATGTTCAAGGTGCAAAGGGCTTGTAGCAATAAAAGTATGAATACGGCTTTGTTGTGCTGTGCGAAGTGCTTCGCCACAGGCTTCAATGTCTTTGGCAACAGAGCGTGCTAAACCACAAATAATCGGGCCTTTTACCTCGGTTGCAATACGTTGCACCGAGCGAAAATCAGCAGGGCTCGAAACCGGAAAACCCACTTCCATCACATCCACATTCAAGCGGCTAATTGTATGCGCTAATTGAATTTTATCATCTTCAGTAAGGCTTGCTTTAAGTGCCTGCTCACCATCACGTAAGGTGGTATCAAAAATCCATACTTTATCTTGCTCTTGCATAACTGCCCCTCATTCCTATGTTACCCAAATTTCAATTAATCCCAGCCGCGAGATAAAAAAAACCCCGCAATTGCGGGGTTTTTAGTGTTCAACTCGATGCAAACACACTAATCCCCGCTCACTTGCCATAGCAGTAAGAGGTTCAGTTTTAGTGTAATTAAACGAATAATATGCATCTTGTTTTCTTGTGTGTGTGTTCAGTGAAGCCTATTTTTAACATTACAAAGCGATGGAAGCAAGCATAAAAATTCCACAAAACAGATTTAAAAATGATTCAATTGGGTTTTTTAATTCAAACCAGATGCTTATTGAGAATTAAAATAACGAATACGCGACTAGTGACGCTTAAATTAATAAGCACTACAATATACCGTGCTTATATTAACTTTTTGCAATTTTTTTAAGCTATGCTTCTTTACTCGTTTCTCTTACGTAATGCCCGGCTCCACGAGTAATATAACGCAGCTGCCAAATAACGCGCTCAATTAATTCGTCGCGTTGCAATCCTTCTATATCGAGCGCTTCTGCACCCGCATTAAATACGAGCGTTACCATAGATTCCGCCTGAATATAGGCATGCATAGCATTACATTTAGTTTCGCTTTCTAAATAATGAGCCAGCTCTAAAATAAAATGTTTTACCTCGCGCGCTACTGCGGCTCTAAATGCTTTAGAAGTCCCGGAGCGCTCTCGTAGTAATAATCTAAATTGGTTACTTGAGTTATCAATAAACTCCATAAAAGTAACCACTGAGGTATTTATAACACTGCCGCCATCGTTCGCTATTCGTCTGCGAGCTTGACGCATTAGTTGGCGAAGAGTTAAACCGGCCTCGTCTACCATGGTTAAACCTAACTCATCCATGTCTTTAAAATGACGATAAAAAGACGTTGGGGCAATACCGGCTTCTCGTGCTACTTCGCGTAAACTTAAATTCGAAAAACTATGATCAGCACTCAGCTGATTAAATGCCGCTTGAATTAACGCCTGTCGTGTTTTTTGTTTCTGTTGCGCTCTAACACCCGACATCAACAGCTCCCTGAATTATTTTATATGAATATTTAGTGATATTAGCTCAATTGTACAGTCTAATACTTGACGACAAGAGTTTGAAATACTATTTTAGCTTACAGTTGTACGCTGAGATTGAGAATTATGAATAAACCACCGATTATTTGGACAAACGTCCTATTTTTTAGCCTAACCTTTTTGGCGGCTGCCACACTTGTACCTTGGTACGCCATTAGCTACGGATTTACCAGCGCGCATTGGATTGCTTTTGTAGGCTGCATGTTTTATGCAGGCTTATCAATTACTGCCGGCTACCATCGATTATGGGCACATAAAACCTATAACGCACACCCTGCAGTTGAATTTATTTTTGCGCTTGGCGGTGCTTTTGCGCTGCAAAACAGTGCATTGCATTGGAGTAGCGATCACCGTATACATCACGGTCAAGTTGACGACCCAATAAAAGACCCTTACGCGGCGACCAATGGTTTTTGGTATAGCCATATCGGGTGGATGTTACGTGACTACCAAGGCGATAGCTACGGTGATTATAGTAATTGTCGTGATTTACAGCGCAATAAAATAGTTATGTGGCAACACAAACATTACTTAAAGCTTGTGATTGCTATGAACGTAGGCTTGCCTGTTATACTTGGTTTATTGGTTGGTGATGTGTGGGGGATGTTAATTCTTGCAGGTTTACTACGCTTAGTACTGAGTCAACACTTTACCTTTTTTATAAACTCAGTTGCACATATTTGGGGCTCTCGCCCATACACCGAAAAAAATACGGCACGTGATAACGGCTTTTTAGCGTTATTTACATACGGTGAGGGGTATCACAACTTCCACCATATTTTTGCAAGCGACTACCGTAACGGTATTAAATGGTTTCATTACGATCCAACAAAATGGATGATTCGCTCTTTAGCAGCTGTTGGTTTAGCCAATAAGTTAAAGCGTACTCCTGTTGAACGTATAGAAAAAGCGAAGGCCGAAACGCTCATGAGCAAAACGCAAACGCGTCTTGCAAAATTGCCTTTAGCACAAGATAAGATTACATTATTACAACAAGAGTACGATTTACTGCTGAAAAAACTGCAAAATTATTGTTCACTACAAAAACAAGTGTTAGAAGTTAAAAAAAATAACATGGCAAAGCAGTGTGAACGCTCAGCATTAATGGCACAATACCATGAGTTGGAAGCCGCCTGGGAAAATCAAAAACAGGCATGGCTAGCACTTAATGCGAGGTTATTAAAAGCCTCTTTTAATTAATTTAGGAGTGGCTGTGGCCAAACAACCAGAACAAAAAAAAGTACCCGTGACATACCAATATGATGCAATAATTATTGGCACGGGTCCTGGCGGTGAAGGTACCGCCATGAACCTTTCAAAAAACGATAAAAAAGTAGCGGTTATTGAACGCCAAGAATCTGTTGGTGGCGGTTGTGTACATTGGGGCACAATTCCTTCAAAAGCGCTTCGCCACTCTGTTAGTCGTTATATTGAATATAAAGCAAACCCGTTATTTAATGTTGGCGAGCGCCCTAGCCGCTTAACATTTCCTGATATTTTACGTCACGCAAGTTCGGTTATTTCTAAGCAATCTAATTTACGTAGTAGCTTTTACGATCGCAACCGCATTCATATGTTTCAAGGTGATGCGAGCTTTGTAGATAAGCACACAATTGAAGTAAAACGAAATGATGGTTCAACTGAGCGACTGACTGCTAAAACGATTGTTATAGCAACGGGTTCGCGCCCTTATCGCCCACCAGAGGTAGATTTTACGCATTCTCGTATTTACGAAAGTGACACAATACTTGGCCTTGAGCATGACCCTCATCGTGTACTGATTTACGGAGCTGGTGTAATTGGTTGTGAGTACGCGTCAATATTTAAAGGTTTAGGCGCTAAAGTTGATTTGGTTAATACACGCGACCGACTACTTGCCTTTATGGATGCAGAAATATCTGACGCGCTTAGCTATCACTTTTGGAATAGCGGTATTGTTATTCGCCATAACGAAGAGTTTGACCGAATTGAGACGCGTGACGACTGCGTTATAATGCATTTAAAATCAGGTAAACGCGTAAAAGCTGATTGTATTTTATTTGCTAATGGTCGTACTGGTAACACTGATACACTAAATCTTGAAGCCATTGGCTTAAAAGCCGATAGCCGTGGCCAATTAAAAGTTAACGAAACATACCAAACAGAAATTGATAACGTTTACGCTGTAGGTGATGTAATTGGCTATCCTAGCCTTGCAAGTGCTGCGTTTGACCAAGGTCGTATAGCTGCTGATGCAATTGCATGTGGTAACTGCGATGACAGACTGATTGTTGATATTCCGGCTGGTATTTATACCATTCCAGAAATGAGCTCAGTAGGTAAAACCGAGCAAGAGCTTACAGCCGCTAAAGTACCATATGAAGTTGGCCGTGCTCAGTTTAAGCATTTGGCTCGCGCGCAAATTGCTGGTACTGAAGTAGGTAGTTTAAAAATATTATTCCACACCGAAACCAAAGAAGTACTTGGCGTACATTGTTTTGGCGAACGTGCTTCTGAAATTGTTCACATTGGCCAAGCCATTATGGAACAAAAAAATGGTGGCAATAATATCGACTACTTTGTAAATACCACATTTAACTACCCAACCATGGCTGAAGCCTACCGTGTTGCGGCATTAAATGGTTTAAATCGCTTATTTAAATAAGTAGTTTTAAAAGCCTTTATAAATAGGTAACAAAAAACCCGCAACTTAGCGGGTTTTTACTTTTAAACAGTTTTAAAGCTTGTTTAAGTGACTATTACTTATGGTACTTAGCACTTAGCTCATGTACTGCATTAATGAATACGCCAGCATTTTCAGGGTCTACATCTGGTGTAATACCGTGGCCTAAGTTAAACACGTGGCCATTCCCTGTACCGAAGTCTTCTAAAATAGTGCCTACTTCTTGGCGAATACGCTCTGGTGTACCGTGTAACATAGATGGGTCCATATTACCTTGTAGAGCTACTTTATCACCCACACGGCGTTTAGCGTCGCTGATATTAATAGTCCAATCAAGACCGATTGCATCACAGCCTGTTGCTGCAATAGCTTCAATCCATTGACCACCATTTTTAGTGAACAAAGTAACCGGTACTTTACGACCGTCGTACTCACGAATTAAGCCATCTACAATTTTATGCATGTATTGTAGTGAAAATTCGTTGTAATCGCGCGGGCTTAATACACCGCCCCATGAGTCAAATACCATTAGCGATTGCGCGCCAGCTTTAATTTGAGCATTTAAGTAATCAATAACTGAATCAGCTAACTTATCGAGTAATAAATGAAGTGTTTGCGGTTCTGCAAACGCCATTTTTTTAATTTTACCAAATACTTTGCTGCTACCGCCTTCAACCATATAAGTTGCTAGCGTCCAAGGTGAACCAGAAAAACCGATAAGCGGTACTTCACCTTTAAGTTCACGACGAATAGTGCTTACCGCGTTCATTACGTAGCCAAGCTCGTCAGTTGGATCAAGTTTTGGAATTTTTTTAACATCAGCAAGAGATGAAATAGGGCGTTCGAACTTAGGACCTTCGCCAGTTTCAAAGTACAGACCTAAACCCATCGCATCTGGAATCGTTAAAATATCACTAAATAATATAGCGGCATCTAACGGGTAGCGACGTAGTGGCTGCAGTGTAACTTCACATGCAAGCTCAGCATTACGGCACAGGCTCATAAAATCGCCCGCTTGTGCACGTGTAGCGCGATACTCTGGTAAATAGCGTCCTGCTTGGCGCATCATCCATACCGGAGTTACATCAACAGGTTGTTTTGCAAGTGCACGTAAATAACGGTCGTTTTTTAATTCGCTCATGGCGTAAATGATCCTAAGACTTGTATAAATTGTGCAAGATTGTACCACCATATTCTCCGACCCTCTATTGCTTAGGGACGAAAACAGCCTTACCTAGAGGCAGATCAATATAATCTACGGTTTCAACCTATTTTGACTATAAAACAAGCAAACAAACCATAACATTTAAAACTTTTTATTAATATGTTTGCAACATCGAAAAAAGCTTGTTATTGTTTGTCCCGCGTTAACAAAAACAATAATAAAAATCTTAAAATAATAAAAATAAAAGTTTTAAAATAACAACAATAAAAATTATCTCATAAAAATAAGAAAGCTTGTTATAACAAGCCAATGAAAGAAATTAGACCACCTTAACCGGTGGTTTTTTCTTGCCTGCAATAAATCTCACCATTTACCATTCAATAAATTACATCGCTTTTAGAACATCTATTTTACTTGTTGATATACACGCAAATTAAATATATCTTGATGTATATAAACTTATTATACTTAATTTAAAGACCAACCCAGCTAGGAGAACAGTTATGCTGACGCGTGTAGAAAAAGCTCAACAGAAATGGGGTGGTAGCCACACAGTAATCGATAAATGGTTAAATGAACGCCAAGAGCTTATTGTGCTCTTTTGTAAAATGGCTGGTTTTTCTCCATATGATAAAAAAGATCATGCTTTACCAGAGCCTGCTCAAATTGAATCTTTTTGCCAAATTCTGATGGATTACTTGTCTGCCGGTCATTTTGAAATTTATGATGACATTGCTAAAGCTTGTGAAAATAAAGGCCCAAAAAGCCAAGAACTTGCCAATGCAATTTACCCGCGTATTTCTAGTACAACTGATATTGCACTGGATTTTAACGATAAATACGCAGAAGTAGATAAAGAAGACTTATTAAAAGATTTTGATAACGATTTATCTGTTATCGGTGAAGCGCTAGAAGCACGATTTGCGTTAGAGGATGAGCTTATTGATAACTTGTTTTCTAATCACACGAATTAATACGTGTAAGTAACGTATTAAAAAAGGGACCTAAGGTCCCTTTTTACATTTATAAGCTAAATAACTTTTAGTTTATATGATGATTATTTTGCAGGAGCTGCGTCTTCATCGTTTTGAATTTCAAGTAATTCAACATCAAAAATAAGTGTTGAGTTAGCAGGAATTTTACCTAAATCGCGGTCGCCGTAAGCAAGTTCTGAAGGAATAGTAAACTTGTACTTAGAACCCACTGACATAAGCTGTAAACCTTCAGTCCAACCCGCAATTACGCGGTTAAGAGGGAAAGTTGTAGGTTCGTTGCGTGCATATGAGCTATCAAACTCAGTACCGTCTAATAAAGTCCCTTTGTAGTGTACTTTAACTACATCAGTTGCTACTGGCTTTTCGCCATCACCTTCACTAAGCACTTCGTACTGCAGGCCAGACTCCGTTACTGTAACACCTTCTTTTTTAGCGTTATCAGCTAAGTATTTAACACCCGCTTCTTTGCTTTTTTCAGACTCAACTTTTGCTGTTTCTTCTTGCTTAGTACGTACTGATGTATCTAATGCAGTTAACACTTCACGAATTTTTTCTTCGTCAATTTTTGCATTACCAGCAAGTGCATCTTCAAAACCACGAATTAAAAGTGCTTGGTCTAGTTCAATACCAATTTCAGTTTTGTCTGCTAGATCTTTATTTAAAAAGTTACCTACAGATGCACCAATACCGTATGCTTGTTGCTGTTCAACAGTGTCTAGCTTAACTTCTGCTTGCTCTTTTTTTGCTTCTTGATTACAAGCTGTAAGCGCTAAAACTGACGCTGCAATCAATGACAATTTAATCGTCTTTTTCATTTTAAATCTCCGACACACTTTGCAGTTGTCATTTATTGTATTATTACTAGTTAAAGATTAACGGCCTACATGATAGGCTGCTTGTTTAATGACTAAATTTCACATTGTTAGCTAAACTAAAAACATATCCAGTGATTAGACAAACAACCTAGGCATTCAACGCGTCCTAGTCTAACCTCTCAGTCACTAAGAGTTAAGAGGAAATACCTGTAACATGTCGATATTTCGTACTTTTTTAATCGTATTTAGCTGTTTTTTAGCCATCGCCTGTACCGATAAAAAACAACAGGCTGTAGCAAGCTACGAACATGCTGCGCAAGGTGCATTTTCATCAACGCTATCGAACGATGGTAAATACAGCTTGATCTCCTCCATTAACCATGGGGTCGCCCTGTGGGATAATCAACAGCAAGTGCTAAAATACCAGTGGTTTCAGCAACAATCACAAGATAGCCTAGTGTATGCAGTAGCCATTGCTTTTGATAACAGCGTGGCCGTTACCGCCGAAAAAACCACGTTTGCGGTGTGGGATATAACCACAGGCAAAAATAAAGGTTATTACAAAATACAAAAAGCCAGTATTCGCGATATTGCCATTAGCAATCAAGGCCGTAGTGTTTTATACGGCCGTAGCGACGGCGTAGTTGTATTCATAAACCTTGAAACCGGCAGACGTATCGAATTTTTAGGTCATCAAGATAAAGTTAACACCGTTGATTTATCGCCCAACGGACGCTTTGCTTTAAGTGGCTCTAACGATTATGTTGCTTACTTTTGGGATACACGTACAGGGCAAGTAATTCATCGCTTTAATCACCCAACGCGTGTTACCCACGTAACGCTCGATCCACAAGGTCGCTATGCGTTTACGGCCGATAGTATGGCACAAGCAAATGTATGGAAGCTGACTACAGGTGATCTTGTGAGTAAACTGAAGTATATTGCGCGTCAGAAAATTTTTACTGCTGTGCGTTTTAACGAACAAGGCACTTTGCTTGCAACCGGCTCGCCAAATAAGCGTGTAGATTTGTGGCAAATACCAAGCGGTGAAAAAATTCAAACTTGGCAGGTTGCCCCGCGCGAAGGCAGTAAGCCTAAATCTGCGGTGGTACTAGATGTGACATTTACAGATAACGGTAAGTCGTTGTTAACCGAAAGCTCCAGCGGTATCGCAGAGCGATTTATTATACGAGAGAATAATGAACACAATTGAACATCGCTTAATGGAACTTGAAGCCAAAGTGGCTTTTCAAGACGAAACAATTGAAGTCTTAAATGATGAAATAAAAGTGCACCAGCAACTGTTAGCAAAAATGAAACGCCAAACTGAGCTGCTAGCAGAAAAAATTAAAGAGTCGCAGTCATCATCGTCTATGATGTCTGAAGCACCTGAGCCGCCTCCACCGCATTACTAAAACCGGTAAAAATTAGGCAATAAAAAACCGGGTTAGTCGCCCGGTTTAAATACACCAATTACTTGTTCAAATTGACGAGTAGACGCCTGAACAGCGTTATCGGGTTGCGCCATTTTATGACCACACTCAACACACTCTACTTTTTCAACATCATGTTCTCTGTATAGCATCATAGTATCCATGGCTTTGCAGTCAGGGCACGATGCACCAGCAATAAATCGCTTCTTTTGTCTCACAACATTTTTCCTGTGGTTTGAACTGCCGCTATTTTATCGTATAACTTCACTTGTTGATACGCTTGATAAGAGCATTAAGTTCTATGTTATGATAGCGCCAACTTAACAAGGGCACAGCAAAGTAACGCATTCATGATCCAAATCTCAGAAATAGAACTACTTCGTGGCGGTAAAGCCTTATTAAAAAACGCATCAGCTACATTATTTCCAGAGCACAAAGTAGGCCTTGTTGGCGCTAATGGCTGCGGAAAATCAACGTTATTTGGTTTACTAAAATCAGAACTGCAACTAGATGCCGGTAACTGCAGCATTCCAAAAGATTGGTCTATTGCCTCTGTTAAGCAAGAGACACCTGCACTTGAAATAAGCGCGATTGATTATGTACTCCAAGGCCATCCAGAATACTATGCAATGCGTATAGCACTGCGTGAGGCCGAGCAAAACAACGATGGCGACACACAAGCCAAAGTACATATTCAGCTTGAAAACATTAAAGGCTACAGCATTGAATCAACCGCCGGTGAGCTATTACACGGCTTAGGCTTTGCCAATAACCTTATAGAAAACCCTGTCAGCTCGTTTTCGGGTGGTTGGCGTATGCGTTTAAACCTTGCCCAAGCATTAATACGCGACGCCGATTTACTATTACTCGATGAGCCAACAAACCACCTTGATTTAGATGCCGTTTATTGGCTTGAACGCTTTTTACGTGCTTATACCGGCACCCTTGTACTTATATCGCATGACCGTGAGTTTTTAGATGCGGTGGTTGACCAAATTTGGCATGTAGATAAGCAACTTATCAATGTGTACAAAGGTAACTACTCGCAGTTTGAGCGCCAAAAAGCAGAGCGCTTGCTACAACAACAAGCGATGTTTGATAAGCAGCAAGATCAAATTGCACACTTAGAGCAATTTATAACGCGCTTTAAAGCAAAAGCCAGTAAAGCTAAACAAGCACAAAGCCGTGTAAAAGCGCTTGAACGCATGGAAAAACTAGCGCCAGCACATGCCGACTCGCCATTTAACTTTGAGTTTGCAGAGCCAAAAGCATTACCAAACCCACTAATGACAATAGATAAAGCCAAAGCGGGTTATGGTGACGTCACTATTTTAAATAATATAGAGCTAAACCTTGTACCAGGCAGCCGAATTGCTTTACTTGGTCGAAATGGCGCGGGTAAATCAACGTTAATTAAACTGCTTTCTGGTGATTTAGAGCCGCAAGCTGGCGAAGTTATTCAGCATCACGGATTAAATATTGGTTACTTTGCGCAGCATCAGCTTGAATCTCTTGATTTAAAAGCCAGTGCAATAACGCACATACAACGACTAGACCCAAAAGCCACTGAGCAATCACTACGTGACTTTTTAGGCGGCTTTGCCTTCATTGGCGATAAGGCACTTGAGCCTGTAGCCCCATTTTCGGGCGGCGAAAAAGCACGTTTAGTGCTTGCCATGTTGGTATATCAAAAGCCAAACTTATTATTACTGGATGAGCCAACCAACCACCTTGATTTAGAGATGCGCCATGCACTTGTTATGGCACTACAAGGCTTTGAAGGCGCTATGGTTACCGTTTCGCATGATCGCCATATGCTTAAAAATACCGCCGATGAGTTTTACCTAGTCGATGATGGCAAAGTAACCCAGTTTGGTTACGACTTAGATGCGTATTATCAATGGTTACTTAACGCGAATAAAGAAGCGGTTAAAGCGCAGCAAACCGACGAGCCTAAAGCAAACCCAGGTGTTAACCGCAAAGAGCAAAAACGCTTAGAGGCTGAGTTTAGAAAGGCCACTCAGCCACTTAAAAAGCAAATTGAAAAGCTTGAAAAGCAACTCGATAAATTCACCGCTGAATTAAGTGAAGTTGAAGTGACCTTAGGTGATAACGAACTGTACAACGACGACAACAAAGCCAAGCTTAAAGAGTTATTAGCCAAGCAAGCAACCCTTACGCCTAAGCTTAACGACATTGAAGAAGAGCTACTTATGGCACTTGAAGAAATGGAAGAAAAAGAACAGGCATTCGCCGATGAACTTGCTCAATAGCGACCATTTTTGGCAGTTTGCGTGCACCTTGTACGCAAAGCCTGATCAACAAACAACCTTGCTGGCACTACAAAACCAGCAAGGAAAAAACGTTAATTTATGCTTATTACTACTTTATTTAGATTCATTAAATTTAAGTATTAACACCCAACAGCTAAACGAGTTAACACAAGTAGTGAGTGAGTTTGATACTCACGTATTACAACCTCTGCGCGCTGCACGTAGCTATTTAAAAATTAATCAGAATACGATAAATGACTACGCCATAATACGCGAAGAACTGCTTAATGCAGAACTCAAGCTTGAAAAACAACAGCAGCATATGTTGATTGAAGCGGTAAACAAACTTGAATTAACTGCATTCCCAACACCTGCTAATAAATAGTGCGCTATATTTATGAGTAGCTATAAGTCGCCAACAATCTATAACCGAGAGAGCTAAGTGGAAATCAAGTTAAAAAGAATTTTTTCGGTAGCCTGTGCTTGACATCGATTAGTCGTTATCGCCTATTTTATGATAAATAACAGCACTAGCATGCGCTGTTTTGTTTAAAACAATAAGCATGCCACTGTAAATTCAGTAATCAATATCTATTTTCCTTAGTCAAATAGATATTGATTATCCACCCCAATAAAGGTACAATAATATCTTCTATTTTCAGGAAAATTAAATATGAATAACTTTCTCATTGCTCCACTATTAGTTTTTTTTTCAGTATCCTCTACTGCAGCTATAGCAGAAACCGAAGAACCTATATTCAAAGAATGTAGTTATTGTCAATCTTTTGAACAATTTCAAATTGCAGCTAAATCAGAAGCAAAGCTTAACCAAACTCTTGACGTTCACGTTATGAATTTAGACAAAACTATTATTAACAGATTTAAAGTAACCAAAAAGCAGTCGGGATACCGTGTCATTTCATATGATAATGAACCAGATGGCCGTGGCGGAAGAATGCGTGATAGACGTGTTCCTTATTATAGTGTAACAGCAGATAGTTATGGCGTTGAACAAAAGACTCAAAATTCATTTTATGCATTCTCAAGTGCAAGCATTCAATTAAAAGAGAGCATTTCAACTCTAGAAGCTAATGTTGTTCCAGAAAAAATAGCTAAAAGTGCCTGGGATTTAGTAGGTTTTAGTGCTGTTCAGAATGATGTTGCTAATCATTATTCCGAAAATACATCCGCAACTGATGATTTTAACACCTACGTTTCAATGGCTGGAAAACTATCAAACAAACTAAACATAGACAAAATTTTGATGGAAGTAACTTTTTCTGATAATAGCATTGCCGTTTTTTCATTAGCATACGCTAATGATAAAAGAATACAGTGGGATTTTGAGCGCGGAGCCGATGCCGACGGTAATATTATTAAACCTAGCTTAGATATAAAAACCCCTCAAACCTATCGCTTTACTGAAGGCACAGAAACCAGCTTCAGAAGCTTTTTTAGGGCAGCAGGTCGTGCCGGAGTCATTTTTTCAAGCAGCACTACACCGTCAATAGGCGGTGGTCAAGTAACTTGTACTCCAACCAATGGAAGTAGATATACTTGTACATATAGGTTTTAATGATATTCATCTGTATTAAATAGAATATTGATGTTAGAAAGTAAGAGTTAATATCCTTTAACTCTTACTTTAATATAGATAATAAACGTCATTATCAGATATAAATATCCCTTCAAGTTAATAATTTCTGCTACTAATAACAAGCAAATTGTATATATGCATACTATACAATGCATATAACACTGCGAGAAGTTGGGTAAAGTAACAATGGCGACACATAAGCTAAAGTAAATATCCAGTTTGAAAATTAAATTTTCATACCAGTTCTCACTCCGTGAAACGCACAGCACTTAATCCAAAATAGACTAGGCTTTGACGTGGTTTAATGGATTCGACTACCCCAGTTAAGAGATAATCAACTTAACTGGAGATCGATAATGACAAAACATAAAAAGTATTCCAAAGAATTTAAACTTGATGCCATCGCATTAGTTGTTGAGCAAAACTACTCTCAAGCAGAAGCCTCTAGAAATTTAGGGGTAAATCCCAACATGCTTGGTCGGTGGATAAAAGAAGCTGAAAATGATGATGGGCAGGCTTTTAGAGGGAATGGTAATTTGACCCCTGAGCAAGAAGAGATCAGAGAGCTAAAAGCGCAAGTGAAACGCCTAGAAATGGAGCGTGAAATATTAAAAAAAGCGACGGTGATATCAAGTGGTCAGTGCAACATGGTTTTTAATCATATCATTAGGAGTTAAATAGTTTAATATTCTTCTTGGTCGATTATTTAGTTTATTAGCGATTTTATCTAAATAACGTTGGTCAAAGCCATGTAGGCTTGTCTTTTTGGGGAAGTACTGCCTTAATAGGCGATTTGTATTTTCATTTGTTCCCCTTTGCCACGGACTACTCGGGTCACAAAAGTAAACATCTGTATTCGTATTTTTAGTAAATCTTTTATGGTCTGCTGATTCCATTCCCCGATCCCACGTTAGTGTGTTTTTAAGTGCCTTTGGTAAACCATTAAATTTCAGAATAAGTGCATTTACTACATTTTTAGTATCCTTACCATTAACTTGTACCAAAGCTGTATACCGTGTTTTTCGATCAACCAATGTTGCTATATGTGAGTTGCTACTTCCTGATATTAAATCGCCCTCCCAGTGACCTAGAGTTTCTCGTGTTTCAATTTCATGAGGCCTTTCATGAATTGTTTTAGCATCAATAATACCTTTATAAATTCCCTTATTTGTTGAGCGTTTACCATGCCTCAACTTACGTTTTGAGCGAAGATGGCTAAGGACTGCTTTTTCGAAAATATAGCGTGATGGGATAAATAACGTTTTATAAATAGTCTCATGTGTAGTGGTACAGTGATTTTGGCCACCCATTAAGAAAGAAATGTTATGCTAATAAGCATACAAATTTGGGTGAAAAA
>NZ_JANJGQ010000119.1:0-239 GCF_030847595.1 Pseudoalteromonas sp. 20-92 | reverse complement strand
ATCGCATGTATTGCTTTTACTTCAGCCTCTAACCTTACTTGCTCAGGTGTCGGCGTTGTATCCCGTATGGCCCAGTACTTATAGCTGCTGCGATGCACATTGAATACGCTACACAGCAGACTAACTGGATAACGCTCTCGTTGATTTAACTTCTCGATTAACGAGAATTGTTCAGGGAGTCGGACATCAAGAGAGCGGTGGTGATATCAAGTGGTCAGTGCAACATGGTTTTTAATATA
>NZ_JANJGQ010000118.1:0-240 GCF_030847595.1 Pseudoalteromonas sp. 20-92 | reverse complement strand
TTAGCGTGTGCAAGCTCTATAATTGATTGATTAAGCCCATTTAACTGCGCTGTTGTTTGGCTTAGGTTTTGCGCTGCAGCAACACGCACCGACTTTAATTTGTCGGTTAATAGTTGCTTATAGCTTTTTAAGCGCTCTGCTTCGGGCAGCAAAAAGCCTACTTTAGCAATCGCCAAGCGAATAAGCGGAAGCGGTGAATTAACCCAACTTTTTACTGTGGCATCGTTTAGCTCAGCCCCT
>NZ_JANJGQ010000117.1:0-245 GCF_030847595.1 Pseudoalteromonas sp. 20-92 | reverse complement strand
GCACGGTATTTAGCAACACTTGATGGGTTAATCACAAATAATACAATGTGCTTAAATTTACTGAGTGCATATATAAGTGGGCCTTTTTTTAGCTCACACGCGACAGCAACAGATCTGCCGTTGTAGCGTTGTTTTAACTCAAGCGCCCATGCATTAATTGACTTAGGCTCAGAGGAAATCACACTTAAATGTTGTGTATTTGTGTCACGATTTATTTCACAAATATCGTGTTTACGGTCAGCCCA
>NZ_JANJGQ010000116.1:0-251 GCF_030847595.1 Pseudoalteromonas sp. 20-92 | reverse complement strand
CCTTTACAGAGCTTATGCCAGCGAATGATAATCGCTTTATCGTTTAATCGATTCGCTTTTTTATCATCAACATACAGTACTAAGTGGGTGTGATTACTCATAACAGCGTAAGCACATACATCAATACAAAATACCTTCGCTAATTCAAGCAGCTTATCTTCAACCCAGCCTCGTCGATGCTCGTAAGATTGACCAGTAAAACGGTCTTCTCCACATAAAAATGCACGACGAACACAGCGTGAAATACAGTG
>NZ_JANJGQ010000115.1:0-252 GCF_030847595.1 Pseudoalteromonas sp. 20-92 | reverse complement strand
GAAGAAGTTAATATGACTAAAGTAGATATTACTTAAAGAAAGACTTAAAAAATATTATCAGATATTTTCCAAATTCAAGAGGTGACTCTTAGCGCGTAGCGTTAAAATTGAGGCACCTTGAGCAAAGAAAATGGTAGCACTACGTGCTTGTCATTAATTCTTTGCACCATATTTGCTTGGTGACAATAGCGTTTTGGACCCACCTGATCCCATGCCGAACTCAGTAGTGAAACGAAACAGCGCCGATGATAG
>NZ_JANJGQ010000114.1:0-259 GCF_030847595.1 Pseudoalteromonas sp. 20-92 | reverse complement strand
AGTAACCGAACGCAGTGGCAAGAAGGAATGGATACACTGGCGATACTCGTGCACTAAATTTTTAAGGCAAACATTTGTGGAATGGGCAGGATTATCTGTGCGCTATTCATTTTGGGCAAAAGCATATTATCGGCAGCAAGAAGCCAAAGGAAAACCTCATAATACCATCATCAGATCATTGGCATTTAAGTGGATACGAATCCTATTTAGGTGCTGGAAAACACATACGCCCTACGATGAATCAACTTACTTAACTGCA
>NZ_JANJGQ010000113.1:0-266 GCF_030847595.1 Pseudoalteromonas sp. 20-92 | reverse complement strand
AGTAACCGAACGCAGTGGCAAGAAAGAATGGATACACTGGCGGTACTCATGCACTAAGTTTTTAAGGCAAACATTTGCGGAATGGGCAGGATTATCTGTGCGCTATTCATTTTGGGCAAAAGCCTATTATCGGCAGCAAGAAGCCAAAGGAAAATACATACGCCCTACAATGAATCAACTTACTTAACCGCATTGAAAAGTAAGGGATCACCGCTGTTAAAATTTGCGGTGGAAAGTGAGCTTTAGCGCTTGCTGTCCACCTCAGG
>NZ_JANJGQ010000112.1:0-269 GCF_030847595.1 Pseudoalteromonas sp. 20-92 | reverse complement strand
ACTACCTTGTTTGTTTTAGCCAGTTTTCGTTGATAATATTTTTTAACTGTTGGGTTATAACGAATTGCAAAATTAGCAGCTTCAGTAAAGGCCCACGCTAAATAACGATTACCATTCTTCTGATTCGTCGCGCCCTTTTTCTTTCCATTGCTGTACCTTGCCCCTTTAACACAGCGACAATACGATGAGAAATTTCCTGGGCTATCAAAACGTTTAATCGTGCCAGTTTCTAACATAATAGTCAGTGCTAAAGTATTCCCAATTCCATC
>NZ_JANJGQ010000111.1:0-269 GCF_030847595.1 Pseudoalteromonas sp. 20-92 | reverse complement strand
TTAGCCGCTATGGGGTCAAATCGTGACCGCTATAAGTGCGCCGCTGACATACAAAAATACGCAGGCATTGCTCCAGTAACCGAACGCAGTGGCAAGAAGGAATGGATACACTGGCGATACTCATGCACTAAGTTTTTAAGGCAAACATTTGTGGAATGGGCAGGATTATCTGTGCGCTATTCATTTTGGGCAAAAGCATATTATCGGCAGCAAGAAGCCAAAGGAAAACCCCATAATACCATCATCAGATCATTGGCATTTAAGTGGAT
>NZ_JANJGQ010000110.1:0-271 GCF_030847595.1 Pseudoalteromonas sp. 20-92 | reverse complement strand
TGTGGGTTGATTGAACCAGGCTTAGCTAGTACTTGACCACGTTCAACGTCTTCACGCTTAGTACCACGTAGAAGTGCGCCGATGTTTTCGCCAGCACGACCTTCGTCAAGAAGCTTACGGAACATTTCAACACCAGTACAAGTAGAACGAGTTGTATCATTGATACCAACAATTTCTACTTCGTCATTGATGCGGATGATACCAGCTTCAACACGACCAGTTACAACAGTACCACGACCCTGGATTGAGAAAACGTCTTCGATAGGCATGA
>NZ_JANJGQ010000010.1:0-132761 GCF_030847595.1 Pseudoalteromonas sp. 20-92 | reverse complement strand
TAAGGGATCACCGCTGTTAAAATTTGCGGTGGAAAGTGAGCTTTAGCGCTTGCTGTCCACCTCAGGGCGTGTTGTTAGGCATACATTAACCGTGGTGCCTGCGGATGTGCTTTACTAAACCTGATTCGTTAAACTCTAATGAGACAATATTAGTTTTACTATATTCAATGGTTTTATCTAAATGTGCAGGTTTAACCTTACCCATTTCAGTCATTTTTATAAAAACAACATTAGCCCCAACCATAATTTCGTTTATCTCAATATTACTGTTTATAACTTTATCCTTTAGTTTACCAACCATATCTGAACGGAGTTTCGATTTATCAGTATACGTAAACTTGAATTTAACATGTTCATCAATGAAATTATCAGATAATAGCGATATATAATGGTCTATATCTTTAGTAGTTGTATTTGGCTGTTGGCGAGCATTTTTGGCTGAAACAAATGCCTTTGCTTTTTCGATTAATTGATCTGCCGTTAATTTATCATTTGCAAAACTTGAAAAAGATAAAATAAGGGATATAAATACTAAAGTTAATTTTTGCACTGAACTATCCTTGTATGCCTAGACATAATGACTCCCACACGGTGTTAGCCTCCGCTTTTCGTGGGTTAGCTTAATTCAAAGCCAGAGCCATAATTAGTTTGTTAATTAACTAAACAGCAGAGGCTAACATGAATAAACATAGCATACTTTTTATCGGTCTTGATACACATAAAGAATTCAATGAAGTCGCCTATATTGAAGAACATAGAGGTGCGAAACCCGTTCATCTTGGCCGAGTTTCGTCTTCCAAAGTGGCCGTTCAAAAGCTTGTTCGTCAGTTTGAATCCAAATACCCTGGCGCAACACTTCATTTTGTTTATGAAGCTGGCCCATGTGGTTATTGGATTTACAGATTAATTACCAGTCTCGGCCATTGCTGTTATGTGGTTGCACCCTCTCTTATTCCCAAAAAGCCAGGTGAGAAGATTAAAACCGATAAACGTGATGCCCTTAAGCTCGCTAAATTACTTAAATCTGAAGATTTAACACCTATTTATGTTCCCGAGCCTGAAGATGAAGCCGTACGTGATTTATCTCGCGCACGCGAAGTGGCAATGAAGGATTTAAAAGATGCTAAATATCAATTAAAGGCACTGCTGCTTCGCAATAATATTAATTACAGAGGCACTGCAAATTGGTCACAAAAACATTTACGTTGGCTCACTGAGCTTGTGTTGCCACATCCCGCGCAGCACATCGTCTTACAAGAGTTTTTACACACAATTAATGAACGAATAAGCCGACTTGAACGGCTAGACAATGAACTAACACACCATGTTCACCAGTGGCGTTATTATCCTGTAGTAAAAGCAATACAAGCTATGCGTGGCGTTCGTTTGTTGGTCGCCACCGGCGTTGTTGCTGAGCTTGGCGATTTATCGCGCTTCGACCACCCCCGCAAATTAATGAGTTATCTTGGTCTTGTACCTAGTGAGCACTCGAGTGGTGGCAAACGCCATATTGGCGCCATCACAAAATGCGGAAACGGCCGAGCGAGGCGCCTTCTTGTTGAAGGTGCACACACTTATCGATATGCAGCAAATATATCAACAGATATGCAAAAACGACAAGAAGGTTTACCAAAAGACATTATTGATATTGCATGGAAAGCACAGCTTAGGCTCTGCAAGCGCTATAAAAAAATGATAGCCAAAGGGAAGCACTACAACCTGGTTGTCACCGCAATAGCCCGAGAAATGATTGCGTACATTTGGGCCATTGCAAAAGAAGTGGTACTTACGCCAGTGAACGCAAAACTTAGATTGGCAAGAGTACCCGCATGATAAACGAATTAGAGTTAATGCATGGGATCAAGCATCGGGAGTGGCACAACCACCGACGGCGTTAGGATGGCAATGTAGCTAACGCTTCATTGAACCACGAACATAGACTGAAGACAGGTGCCACGACGAAATAAGTAAGGTCTGCTCTGTTACTAGAAATAGTAATAACCAACGAATATCAGCAAGATAACCGACGACATTACTTGCTTCATCCTATGTATTAACTCGCTCTAATTCGAGCTAAAGTAATTATGGCTTAAAAAGTTAAGCAAGGATCAGTGCGTTTAACTTGACAGTGGGAGTCATACCAACGCCCTAATAACTGGCGTGTAGGTTGGTGTTGTTTTTGCTGCTTTTGTTTTTAGCAAAAACAGCGACAGCCGTAATACGTCCAGTTGATTAGCTTGTTAGAATTTATATTTAGCAGAATTAAAAGCAAGCTCTCATCTTATCTACAAAGCGTGCGACTCTTGATTTTGATGCATTTTCGCTTTTATAGAAAGACAACATTTTGAATTTACACTTCTTAGCACAAGCCCCTAATAAAGCTATTCTAATTATTCTATTTACAGGCTTCCAAAGTACAAAAATATCAACCCACCATGGTGCCCCCAAAGTTGTTATTACTTTAACTTCCTTTAGATTACTTAAACACGGTGTAATTGCACCAAGGTCTGATGCATGATTGTATGCATGCCCAGGAGCCCAGACTCGATCAAACCACCCTTTCAAAATTGCAGGAAAGCCAAACCACCACGTAGGAAAGATTAGTACCAAAGATTCAGTGTTTTTTAGTTGTGCAATTTCTTCATTCAACTCATTAACATCAAACTCATTTTCATAGTAACTTTTCCTTTCCTGTTTACTTAAAACAGGATCAAATCCATCTTGATACAAGTCCTTTATTTCAACATTATATCCTTTGGACATTAGATGCGAAATTGTTTCCTCAGAGAGGTAACGACAAAGACTATTATCAAGTGGGTGTGCTAATACTACTAAACAATTCACTAATATCTCCTTAATTCTAACGCCAGCTTAAGCGGACTAAAATAGTTGGCTAAAATGTGGAGCGAAGCGAAACTAAGCCAACTGTTTTAGTTCCGTTTAAAGCCCTTGTTAGTTGCCGCTTGGACAACACTACATTTTTCATTAACTTTCTGATTATTGGTTACTTTACTCTGTTCATAGATCAAAAAACAGAGCTCATTTCTAAAACAGTGACACATTCAAAGCTACATTATTAAAAACTGAAAACCAGAATGACGCCATTATCAAAAGCAAGAATTAATCGAACGTAGCAACCTGTTGGCTTAACGCGCGCAGACGAGTATTGGCGGAATGAGCGAATGTTTTACAAACTCACAGCGCGCCAGTTTCCGAACACAAAATCACTTTAATTCTAATCAACAACTTTCAAGCAGAAACTAAATACATGCCAAATTAAAAGGCGAACTAACGCCGTTTTAAGCGGCAAATTGCAGTTGGCTAAAATAAGTGAGGTACGAACAAAAAGCCAACTGTAATTTGTCCGACTTGAAAACCCTTGTTAGGCTTTTATTTCGTCAATTTTAAATTCATGGTTGTAGACGAATACGGGTGAAACTCAGGTAGTGAGCTTACTATTTGCCCATCATCAAAGTGATGATGGGCAATTGAAGGAAAAAGCTCTTCAGGTACTGGAAATTTGGCATTAGGATTGTGAAACATTGATAATCCTTCCGCCCATGTCTCTTTTGATTTAGTTGTCACTTGATACTTAAATGTTTTTGGTAGGGAAGCATTAGGATCATGGTCATGATGCGTACCAAAACGGTGCATTATAATATTATCACCACCAAATCCTGCTTGCTTCCCAATACGGTTAAATTTCGAAATTGTGCCACTCGCAGAAAATATAATCGCACTCACATTTTCAACATCTGGTTGAAAGAAATAACCAGAAGGTATCTCTTTACCGTTAAGCTCATGTTTATCAATCTTTAGAGCTGAAATTATTAATTTCCCATCTTCATCACGATGAAACTCATGTTTAACACCATAAAGGTAATTAATTAAGGCATTAGAACTCCACTGCATTGATTGATCATCATGAAAATCCGCTATTGCAAAAACAAGTGGATTACCTTTAACCTGATCAAGGTTCCAATATTCCTTTTTTAATTTGGTATATAATGGGCTACCAAATTTTATTGGCATCTCGTTTTCATGTTTTTCTTTAATATCAGATGGATGTAAATATTTAGGCTCGACTTTAAAAGCAGAAACAGGATTGTCAGGTTTTCTACCCACTATAACGGCTTCAATTGCTACTTTTTTTCCGTACTTTTCAACAATGAAATCTGGCGCATTATATTCTCTATTGAAAAATAACTCTTCTTCATTTAGGTAAGTATTTAGGTAAAGCTCCCACAACCTTGCGTCAAATCCTGTGCTTTGAAATTGCTCAACAAAGTTACCATCAATATCAACAAAATGAGACATTAGCTCATTAATAACCGTTTTTGCAGGTACAAAAGATTCTTCTTGCGATAGTTTTGAGAAATATAAATGTTGTTTATGTACTGGAACAATAGGAGTGAATAAATCTACTTTTTTCTGATTGTCGCCTTGAGGAAATTCTTTTTTATCTTTACCTACGTGCCACTTGATCCCACCTTTTACCCAAGTAACTGCCTGCTCTTGTGTTTCGATAGATGCTTCAACATCGAAGGCTCTAAATCTATTTCCTTCATCTCTTCCGAATAACACACCAACAAAGTCATTATCTATTGTATCTTTTAGTACAAGTCCTAAAACAATTTCATTGTCATCCGTATAATATGCTAATTCTTCACTCATATATGCGGCAGCAGGGCTTCTAGATTGAGCGGCAAGTGCATTAAATCTTTTAGGGTCTAAATCTAAAACTTTTATTTCATCCATAATTACACCAAATCTCCAAGAAAGCCTAACAATTTTATAGTGCGCTCATCGCGTATATATCTGCCAATGTCACGCTCATGTATTCAATAATTCTTTTTTACCAAATAACTTAACACATTGCTATATATAATTTTTTATTAGCATTCAAACTCTCAATAAAAGAGAAAATGCGCTCGTCGCTCATTTTCTTGAATATGGGAGCAGCACAACTATACTGTATATAAAAACAGCGTTATTATTGGTGGTAATATGAAAACACGTTCTCCATTTTTAAATTATATAGCCGATTATATGTTGGTACGTCAGTATTCATTACGCACCGTAGATACCTACCTAAGATGGATTGCATCTTATATCCATTTTCATAATAAACGCCATCCCGCCTCAATGGGGGACAATGAAGTCGAACGCTACTTAGAACATTTAGTGTTAAAGCAAAACGTTGCACCACGTACGCAAGCCACCGCACTCAATTCATTGTCATTTTTATACAAGCACATAATAAAAAAAGAACTCTCATTAAATTTAAATTTTGCTCGTAGTAAAAAACAAGCAAAGCTCCCTGTCGTGATGACCCCAGAGGAAGTTAAAATGTTGATGGCTCATTTAAATAAGCGCTATTATTTAATTGCAGCCCTTATGTATGGAAGTGGCTTAAGAGTAATGGAAGCGGTGCAATTAAGAGTAAAAGATATTGATTTTGATTATAAATGCATTCAAGTATGGAATGGAAAAGGTAATAAACACCGCATTGTTACGCTGGCCACAGAGCTAATTCCTATGCTGAGAAATCAAATTTTGAACGTTGATGACTATTTAAAACTGGATTTAAATAATACGGAATATTCTGGCGTATGGATGCCATATGCTTTAACAAAAAAATATCCAAGTGCCGCAAAATCGCTTGCGTGGCAATATTTATTTCCTTCTCATATATTAAGTTCAGATCCTCAAAGTGGTGAAATAAGGCGACATCATTTTCATCACTCTTGTATTAGAAAAGAGGTTAAAAAAGCCGTCCAAAAATCAGGGTTAACAAAAATAATAACACCTCATACATTAAGACACTCTTTTGCTACTCATCTACTGCAAAATGGCGCCGATATAAGAACTGTTCAAGCTCAGCTTGGCCATTCTGATGTTAAAACTACACAAATTTATACCCATGTACTACAACAAGGTGCTAACGGGGTTATCAGCCCTTTTTCAAGATTATAAGCGTCTCTTTTTAGTCCTCTACACATACATACTCGCTTACAAATCAATACCGCTATCTATTTCCATTTTAAAAACATAAAAAAACCCCGCTTGTTTTTACACAAGCGGGGCTCCACACTAATACTTTTCAAGAATAAAAGCGCCGATACTGCGGGCGCTTTGCATCATTGAATTTAATTTTACTGATTAACTACGCTTTTAAGCGGGTTAATCGGCTGTGCGTTATCGTCTAGTATGTTCATATCAAAATCGAACTCATCTACACGAATCGCTTTTTCACGTTTGATGTTGTAATCAATTAACTGAACGTGTTCAGCTTGGGTAATTACGTTCGCCGCTAGTGCATTATCAAGCGTAATGTTAAAACGTGCACCTGGTTTAATTACTTTAGCACGTAGTGCTTTTTTAACTTTAGCCAGCTCGCCAAGTGATGCCATTTTAGCTTTGTAAGCTTGCTCATTAATATGATGACCATCGCCCTCAACTGGCTTAACTAAATGCGTAATTTGCGCTTTAAATGCGGTATCTAGCTGAGCTTGCTTAGCTAGTTCGCGGATTAAATCATCGCTAATTTTTGGCATTTTAGTTGAGTAGTTCATTGTAATGAAACGAATAAACTTACGTGTACCACTTGCAGGGAAGTTATCTAAAAACTTATGCAATGCTTCTTCAGCACTTTGTAGTGCAAAACGCGTCGCGTAATGGAAATACGGCGCTGCTTGCTCACGGTCACTACTTGATACTTTTTGCTCGTAATATTTAATTGATGCCATAGCTGCATATAAGAAGCTCATTACATCGCCTAAACGTGCCGATAGCATTTCTGCTTGTTTTAACTTACCGCCAAGTACAAGTAACGAAAAGTCTGCGTACACTGCAAGTTTTGCAGATAGTTTATGTACTGCTTTTTCGTAGTCGCGTACTTCTGGCAATTCAGAGTTAGCACTTGCTGTAAATGGTAAAACACCAAGGCGGAAAGCACGTAAGCTGTTTGCTGTGCTGTAGCCAATTGTTTTACGTAAAATACCGTTAAATTCTTTATCTGCGCCTTTGTCTTCGCTGTGAATTGACTCAACCATAGATTGTAAATATGGGTGACAACGCATAACACCTTGACCAAAAATCATTAGGTTACGAGTAAGAATGTTCGCGCCTTCTACCGTAATGGCAATCGGCTGAGCAACATAACCACTTGCTAAGGTATTTTGTGGACCGTTTTGAATCGCTTTTCCTGCTTGAATATCCATTGCTGAATCAAGTACGTCGCGACCAAGCTCTGTCATGTGGTATTTAGCGATTGCGGTTACTACTGATGGCTTTAAGCCCATGCCTAAGCCTTCAGTTGTAAGTACGCGCATTGCTTCTTGTAGGTATGTTTTACCTGCAATGTCAGCTAGTTTTTCTTGAATACCTTCAAACTGGCCAATGGCTAAACCAAACTGTTCACGCACTGCTGCGTATTCAGACGCTGATTTAAATGCAACTTGTGCTGTACTAACACCTAGCGCAGGTAATGAAATACCACGGCCGGCACCTAAACAGCTAACCAGCATTTGCCAACCACGGCCGATGTTTTTTTGCCCGCCAATAACAAAGTCCATTGGTACAAATACTTTGTTACCACGTGTAGTACCGTTGTAAAAACGAATACCCATAGGGTCGTGGCGATTACCAAGCTCAACACCTGGGTGCTCTTTTGGAATAAGTGCACAGGTAATACCTAAGTTTTCTTTACCACCTAATAAACCATCTGGGTCAACTACTTTAAATGCTAAACCAAGTACGGTAGCAATAGGTGCAAGTGTAATGTAGCGCTTGTCCCAAGTAATTTCTAAACCAAGCACTTCTTCGCCGTTGTACATACCTTTAGTTACTTTACCAACATCAGGAATACCGCCTGCATCAGAACCCGCTTCTGGGCTTGTTAATGCAAAACATGGAATATCTGTACCATTTGCTAGGCGTGGTAGGTAATGTGCTTGCTGTTCTTGCGTACCAAAGTGAAGTAGTAACTCACCTGGGCCTAACGAGTTTGGAACCATGACGGTTACCGCAACTGCTGAACTTTTAGTCGCAATTGTGCCAACAATAGTAGAGTTTGCATAAGGGCTAAACTCTAAACCACCAAACGACTTAGGAATGATAAGCGAGAAAAAACGCTCTTTTTTCAAAAATTCTAAGATGTCATTTGGTAAATGAATGCCGTTTTGAATCACTGAATCGTCAATCATGCCCAGTAGTTCTTTTACTGGACCGTCTAAGAATGCTTGCTCGTCTGCGCTTAATGTAGCAGCAGGTACGTCGCGCAATGCGCTGAAATCAGGTTTACCTTGGTAGATAGACCCTTCAAGCCATACATCACCCGCGTCTAGCGCTTCTTGTTCTGTGATAGAAATACTTGGTAATACTTTTTTTAGTTTTGTACGTAAACTCATGATTGAACTCATCCGACCAGCTAAATAATACCTACATTACGTCATAAAAAATCGTTTAGATCAATTACTCTATTCAATTAATTAACAGTTTTTTCAATTTATTTTCTTTACCTGAACGTAAACTGTTGAAACACAAAGGCTTACAGTTGTACGCTGAAAAAAAGTATTTTGACTAAAATGATGAATAAAACAGCTAATAAACCTGAACTCTGGATAATAAATCTATCTCTAGCAGCTATTTTCAGCGCTAACTGCGTTGAATTTACTTGCAATAGGCCAGCTATTGACGCGTAAATTCGCCTTGTTTTCATTGAAAATCTCTGGCTAGAGAAAATAAATTTAAATATCACCATGATTCAATATGTTAGTAAATCTCTTAACCAGAGTTCAGGTTAATAAATAAAAATACGATTTGGTGGGATGCAAAATACATAAAATAGGCATAAAAAAACGCAGCATAAAATGCTGCGTTTTTTAAAGTGACGTATGCTTATGGTGCTACATGAACAACTTGTTTACCCGTAAAACCACCCGCTAATTGCTTATTAAGCGCATCAGACACAGCCTGTGCATTAAACTCAACTGCGGTGAGTGCAGGCGTTTTAATATCGCCATTACACGCGCCTTCTAGCAATAAGTTACCCATAAAGCTTAAACGCTGTTGTGCACATAAACTATTAGCAAGCCATGCACCACCAAGCGATACCACGCTAATATTGGGCGCTCTGCGATACATTAGGTCCTGATCAAAGCATGGCAATGGATTTAGGCATGCAATTTTGCCGCAAAAACGCATTAACTCAATATTACGAGCTGTTGACTCACCACCAATTGTATCTATAACGGCATCAAAACCTTGTGGGCCGAGCTCTCTGCGAATTTTGTCACACAACTTTTTATCGTTGTAATCAAAAACCACCTCAGCACCTAACTGCTTAACCAGTTTATGGTTTCGCTTTGATGCAGTTGCAAAAACGTTTGCCCCCCGCTGCTTAGCATACTGAATAGCAAACTGCCCTACGGCCCCCGCACCACCTTCGATAAGTACAGTGTCGCCTTCGTTAATACTTAATTTGTCTATGCTTATAAGTGCAGCCATACCGGCACAAGGCAAAATAGCGGCCACCGCAGGGCTTAACCCTGCTGGTAATACCGATACTGCGTAGTTAGGTACTTTTGTGTATTCACTCAATACACCTTGACCACCCACACTGGCATGCCACATGACCCGCTCACCCACGCTAGGAAAAACGCCTTTATTTGCTTTTACCACCACTCCCACGGCGTCAAGACCTAAAACATGGGGGTATTGCCAATTACAAAAACCCGATTTGGCAAATTGCCCATCAACAGGATTTAAGCCAACGTATTCAACTTTAATAAGCAATTCGTTGTCTGCACACTCTGGGACAGGCAATTGAACGTCAGCCAAGCTAATTTCTTCGTTTGGCTCTGGTAATACAATGGCGCGCATAGTGTGCGGTATAGTGTATTCATGTGTAACATCAGTATTAGGCATCAATATAACTCTACTTCTTAGTGTTGCTTAAAGCATAACTCCATCGCCCGTTAAATGACTGATAAGCATTAACTTTAGCGAGTAGCGATGAAATTTTTGAATCGACAGCGTTCTCTTGCGCTATTAAAACATCCTGACGCGCATCTAACAACTCAAGATAAGGAATTTGCCCTTCTTCGTACATTGCCTGTGCTTGTAAAAATGCTTTATTAGCAAAGTCATAACGCTCATCGGCAAAGCGTTTTTGCTGTGCTTGATTGACCAACAATTGCAGTGAAAGTTCACTTTCACTTAGTGCACTTAACACCACTTGTTGATAATCGCTGTAAGCGGCCTCACTTAAAAACTGCTGCGCGTCACGCTGCGCTAAAAGCGCAGGATAACTTAAAATAGACCACTGTAACTGCGGCGCTACTTGCCACTGTTGTTGTGTATCACTAAAGCCATTACTACCTAAACTAAGTACTCCAGCAAAACCACTTAAACTTATATCTGGCAATAACGCTTTGCTTGCGGCAACACTTAAACTGTTAGCTTGGCTAAAGTTATAAAGCGCACGGCTAATATCGGGTCTTAGTGCAATTGCGTTATTTGGCTCATTAAGAGACACCTTAAGCTCATGCTCTAAAATAGCTTGTTCATTACTTAATTCAACGTTTTGCGTTAAACGCCCAGTAAGCACGGCAAGCGTAGATAAATCGCGATATTTTGCATATTCAAAAGCAGGAACAAGTGCTTGCTGCTGTCTAAGCTGCGCCATAGTACGATTTAAATCAAGTTCGCTTGCAACACCTTCATCAACACGTGCTTGTAGCACCTCTATACTTTGTTCAAGCGCTTCTATTTGCAGCGCTACAATGTGTTGTTTTTCAACATTACCCTGATAGCTTACAAACCCTTTAACAACAGACGAGACTACTTCAATCTGAAGTAAACGTACTTGCTCTGCTTGGCTCATAGCCGATGCATTTGCCGCATCAACCAATGCTGTAATGCGCCCAAACAAATCAAGTTGCCAGTCGAGTGCTAAATTAGCACTTGATTGGCGGCTATTTACATCGCCTAGGCCACTGCGCTGAGCACTAATTTCAGCGCCACCTTGCGGCAGGTATTGTGCTTTTTGCTCACCTAATCGTGCGAGCGCACTTTTAAGCGTTAATTGGCTAGTTTTTAAATCGTAGTTATTTGCAAGTGCCTGAGTTACCAGTTGATTCAATTGAGTTGATTCAAGCCCTTTCCACCAGCTTGTTTCGTCAGCGCCAGTAAGCTGCTCAGCAACGGCTGCTTTTGCAACAAACTCATTAATTGCGTTTTGCTCACTGAGCGTATCTATTTTGCTCGCACAGCCTGATAAAAACGCAGCCACCAATACAGTACTTATTGTTAAGCGTGTTTTTAGCGTTTTATTTGCTAACTTATTCATGTGGTAACTCCTGCGCTTTTTCTTTTTTATTTACTACAAGCATATAAAATACCGGTGTAAACAATAAGCCAAACACGGTTACACCAATCATGCCTGAGAACACGGCATTACCCATTGCATGGCGCATTTCGGCTCCTGCGCCGGTTGCCAATACAAGCGGTATAACACCAGCTGTAAACGCAATTGAGGTCATTAATATTGGGCGCAGGCGCATACGACACGCCGCTAATATGGCATCAAAATGTGATAATCCAGTCTCATTTTGATCTTTCGCAAATTCAATCATAAGAATCGCATTTTTGGATGCCAAGGCAACTAATACGATTAATGCTATTTGCGTAAATATATTGTTGTCTGAACCTACAAACCACACACCAAGTAGCGCTGAAAATATGGTCATTGGCACGATTAAAATAATAGCCAATGGTAAACGCAAGCTTTCATACTGAGCAGCAAGTACCATAAATACCAGTAGCACTACCAGTGGGAATACATACACCATGGTATTACCCGCAAGTACTTGTTGGTAAGTAACCTCAGTCCACTCGTATTCAATACCACTTGGCAAGTTATCAGCAAGGATTGCTTCAATCGCCAGCTGTGCTTGATCTGAGCTGTAACCCGGCGCTGGGCTGCCGTTAAGTTCTGCACTTGGGTAGCCGTTGTAATGCATTACACGGTCAGGACCAATTGTTGGTGTAACCGTTAATACTGAACCTAATGGCACCATGTTACCCGCGCGGTTTCTTACTTTTAAATTAAGGATTTGGTCAGGGTCTAAACGGTAATCAGCATCTGCTTGCGCATTTACCTGGTACGTACGACCAAACAAGTTAAAGTCATTTACATACACCGAACCTAAGTAAATTTGTAATGCATTAAATACTTCATCAAGTGGAATACCCTGAATTAGTGCTTGTTCGCGGTCTACATCTATATCCATTTGTGGTACTTGAATACGAAAACTTGAGTAAAGCCCCATTAACGCAGGATCTTGCTGTGCTTTACCAATAACCGTTTGCAGGCTATTAAATAACGCTTCGAATCCTTTGTTTGATCGGTCTTCAATTTGCAACTTAAAGCCACCTGTTGTGCCTAAACCTTGAATTGGCGGTGGCGGGAATACCGCGACAAATGCTTCATCAATTGCGGCAAACCGTTGGTTTAGCTGCGCGGCAATTGCCATTGCAGATTTACTTGGATCGGCGCGGTCTTCAAACGCATCTAAAGGTGTAAAAACAATACCGCTGTTAGGGCTATTGGTAAAACCATTTACCGACAAACCAGGAAAAGCAACCGTATGCGCAACACCCGGAACATCTAAGGCAATTTGCTGCATTTGTCTTAATACATCTTCAGTGCGGTCAAGGCTTGCTGCGTCTGGTAACTGAGCAATCGCCACTAAGTATTGCTTATCTTGTTGTGGAATAAAGCCACCAGGTACGGTATCAAACAGTTTAATTGTACCGCCAACCAGTGCAACATAGGCCACCATAGCAATTAGGCTTAGACGAATTAGCTTTTTAACCAATTTTTCGTAGCCCTTTGCGCCACGGTCAAATATGCGGTTGAATGGTTTAAATAACCAACGACCAAATAATTTATTTAGTAAACGTGTAAATGCATCTGGTTTTGCATCGTGCGATTTTAATAACAGCGCTGCTAATGCAGGTGAAAGTGTTAATGAATTAAACGCTGAGATAATAGTCGAAATTGTAATTGTAAGTGCAAATTGCTTATAAAACTGACCAGACAAACCTGTAATAAAGGCGGTTGGAATAAATACTGCACTTAATACCAATGCAATAGCAATAATAGGGCCGGTTACTTCGTTCATAGCAACGCGGGTGGCTTCAAGTGGTGATAAACCTTGCTCAATATTACGTTCAACGTTTTCTACAACTACAATCGCATCATCTACAACAATACCGATGGCAAGTACTAAGCCAAATAACGATAAGGTATTAATCGACACACCCAACCACTGCATAACAGCAAACGTACCAATAAGTGAAATAGGCACAGCAATAAGCGGGATAATAGACGCACGCCATGTTTGTAAAAATACAATAACTACAATTACAACCAGTACAATGGCTTCAAGTAACGTTGCAATTACTGCGTCAATCGAGCCGCGTACAAATACAGTAGGATCGTAAACAATGTCGTATTTAACCCCTTCAGGAAAATCTTTTGATAAACGCGCCATGGTTTCGCGCACTTGATCCGAAAGCTCAATAGCATTAGAACCTGGGCGCTGAAATATAGGCATTGCAAGCGCTGGTTGAGTGTCTAACTCTGCGCGCAGTGAGTAAGTATCTTGCCCTAATTCAACACGTGCAATATCAGATAAGCGTGTTAACTGACCTTCATCGCCTACTTTAATAATTACTTGTTCAAACTCTTCAATACTATTTAAACGCCCTTTCACATTTAATAGTATTTGGAATTGGCTGTCGTTTGATACCGGCTGAGCACCTAAGCTACCTGCGGCCACTTGTTGGTTTTGCGAACGAAGCGCAGTTACAACATCGGTTGCTGTTAGCTCACGTGCTGCTAATGCATCTGGGTTTAACCATACCCGCATTGAGTATTTGCCCGCACCAAATAAGCGAATGTCGCCTACACCAGGTAGTCGTGCAATTTCGTCTTTAACATACAAATCGGCATAGTTAGATAAATACGCGGTATCGTGTGTTTTTTCTGGCGAATATAAATGCACCACCATGGTTAGATCCGGTGATGACTTTTCGGCCACCACGCCTAAACGTTGTACTTCTTCTGGCAAACGCGGCAATGCACTGTTTACACGGTTTTGTACTTGTACTTGAGCACGGTCTAAATCGGTACCCAATGCAAATGTTACCGTTAGGGTCATACGCCCATCGCTGGTTGCTTGTGAAAACATGTACAACATGTTTTCAGTGCCGTTTATTTCTTGCTCCAGTGGTGTTGCCACTGTTTGAGCAATAACCGTTGGGTTAGCACCGGGGTAACTTGCTGTTACAACTACTGTTGGTGGAACAACTTCTGGATATTCACTGACCGGTAGCTGAAATAAAGAAATGCCACCTGCAATTAAAATAACTAAAGACAACATAGCCGCAAATATCGGCCGTTGAATAAAAAAGTGTGAAAATTTCATCAATAAACCTTATTGCTTAGCCACTAAGCGTGATTCGTCATTAGAGAGTGTGAATGCAACATCACTGCTGTCTATTGTCACTGTGTTTGGTGCAATTGGCATACCTGGGCCTACGCGAGCAGGACCATTTACGGCAATCACATCACCTTCAGACAAACCCGATGTTACTGCGCGAAGCGAACCATAACGCTCACCCACAGTGACTAATTTGTACTGCAATACGTTGTTTTCGCCAACGGTTAATACAAAGCGATTTTTTAAATCAGTGCCGATTGCTCTGTCTGGCACAATAATTTGTTCACTAATTGAATTAGCCGCTAATTTAATACGCGCAAATGACCCTGAACGAAGTTGGTTATTATCTTCGTCAAATACAGCGCGCACACGCAAAGTACCCGTAGAGGCATTAATTTGGTTATCAATAAAGTTGATATACCCTTTGTATGCAAAGTCGTGTTGCCCTACTTTTTGCATAACAACAGGCTGGCGGCTAGCGGCTGTTACATTACTAAAAGCACTATTCCAAGTGCGTTCATCAATATCAAAGTATGCATACATTTTTTCATTAGAAACAATGCTTGTTAATACACTTTGACCCGCAATAATATTATTGCCTTTAGTAATGTTTGCACGCGAAATAACACCATCAATTGGCGATACAATTGAAGTGAATTCTAAATCTAGTTCGGCTGATGTAAGCTGTGCTTGCAAAGCAGCAAGCTGTGCTTCACGTTGGCGTAAAACAGATGTACGAGATTCAGCCTGCTCAGTAGAGATTGCTTTACGCTGTGTTAAACGTACCGCGCGTTTAGCTTCACTTTTTGCTTGCTCTAATGCAGCTTGTGCACTGTTAATTTGTGCTTCAAGGCTGGCTACCACAGCCGCAAATGGGCGGTCGTCTAACTTAAATAATAGGTCGCCCTTTTTAACATTGTCGCCTTCATTAAATGCAATGTGATCAATAACACCTGACACGCGTGGCATTAATGCCACTTCTTGAGGAGACTCTAAACGCGTTGTATAGGTGTGCCAACTCTGTACTGGTTTAACAAGTACCGTTGCAACATCAATTGGTTGAAGATGTTGCGCCTGAGCTGAAGATGGTGTGCTTTCGTCAGCACAACCCGCTAGTGTTAATAATGCGCCAGCGAGTGCAGCAGCAATTAAATGTTTTTTCATGAAGACGCTCCTTTTATAATTAGTGTTGCATAGTACGTATTAAACTTGCGGACAAAAAGCATAGATTTTTAAATTCATTAGTGCCAAAATGGCATCAATAAATTAATTAGGATGTAATAATGGATACGACAAGTCGGCTTTTGATGTTGCTTGAGGTGGTAGAACAAGGCTCTTTTGCCAAAGCGGCTGAAATTCGTAACATTGACCGTTCTGTTATTTCTAAGCAAATTAGTCGCTTAGAAGACGAACTCGGCGTTAGGCTACTTAATCGCACGACTCGCTCATTTTCACTCACTGCTGCAGGCGCAGAAATGATAAAAAAAGCCGCTGAGCTAAGAGAGCTGCTTGGTGAAACAGTGCGCATGGCTGAAAACTACCATTTAGAGCCCCGAGGCGTATTAAAAATCACATCATCAACCTTGATCGGACGCCGTTACTTGCAACCGGTACTGAATAATTTTCAAAAACGCTTTCCTCAGGTTGAGGTAGAACTTCGTTTAGATGATAGGCTCGTTGATATTGTGTCCGAAGGCTTTGATTTAGCATTTAGAGTTGGCGAGCCAAAAGATTCATCGCTTATTGCTCGTAAAATTGCGCGTAACCGACTATTGATTGTCGCAGCACCTGAGTTTATAGAGACTTATGGGATGCCTAAAACAATGGAAGATTTAGCAGATTTGCCCGCAGCAAGCTATGCTAGCAATTCTATAAGGGTTGAAGGAGTCGATTACTACAATAGTAAAGGTGAGCCTTGTGAGCAAAAAATAAAGAGCGTATATCGTGCAAACGATGCGGAAGTACTCCTAATGAAAGCAATTTCAGGCACGGCCTATTTTGTAGCACCCGCATTTATAATTGGCAATGAAATCACCGAAGGTAAATTAATTCCGCTCTTAACGGATATAAAATTGATGGAATACAGTGCTATGTATGCTGTGTACCCACATCGTGACTTACCTGTGCGAACGCGATTGTTTTTTGATGCGGTCCGAGAGTACTTAGGAAAAGATAAACCAATTTGGGAAAATGGCATTCCTAACTTTGAACAAATGTATTAAACCAAGTTGAGTAGAGTTTTCTTCAATACGTTAACCATATACTTTATTGCGCCCAAGGCGTTTTGCTTTATAGAGTTCTTTATCTGCTAAGTTCACAAATTCAAGAAGAGTTTGACCATTTTTGTATTCAGTTACCCCAATACTGATGGTTAAATTAATCACTTTACCGTCAATGTCTATATTAGTGGTTTCAACTATCGATCTTAGTTTTTCTGCAGCGGCAAACGCATCATCAGCGTTTTTGAATGAGCTAAGAAGTGCAAACTCCTCGCCTCCTACTCTAAATACATACCCTTTAGCGAGAGTCACTCTTAACAATGCAGCAATTTCTACGAGTACTTTATCGCCGACATCGTGACCATATTTATCATTCACTTGTTTGAAAAAATCTAAATCTAATAAAAACAAAAAAAGTTGAGATTTATCTTGTAGTTCCACTTCAAAATAATGGCTCATTGAAAGTCGATTGCCTGCTCCTGTTAATGGATCAAGTAATGCTAAGTTTTTTAATCGTTTAGAAGAATGTGCCCTACTCACTTCAAAAATATGTGACACTGCCCATATACTTATGTACGTGAGTGATAAATTTAAGCTTAGATTAAATGTGGTAAAGGGGAGCAATGGCGACTTTTCGAATAAGATAATACTTTGCAGACTAAGTAAGGACGCTGATAAAATTACCCCTGCGTATTTACCAAGCAGAAGATAATACAAAATGGGGAGCGCAAATGACCAAATGAATACACCATTTTTAGGCGTTGCTATGTAAGTTCCAAACACCACTATTAATGTAATAAGCGCGCACATTACAATCGATTGCCAAGCTTGAAGCGCTTGTTTACCTAAGCGAATAAAAGTGTACAAACAATATAAAGAAAAACATATTTCTAAATAACCAAGTGTATAAAAGTTGTTTACTGTTAAATTAAAGGCAGAAAAGATTGCAGATAAGCTGCCAAAGCAGAAGCACATCCACCTAAGTACATTCCATCTCAGAACTTTAGTACTATTAAGAGCTGCGATATCCATTCATAAAACTTAATAATGAAATAAAAATCCAGTTTAACGTGAAAAATAGAGATAACAAGCTTTACAAATATAAAATTCTGAGTATTAGTACTGTTTTTAGTAAGTTAAGTTAGGGCGTGTTGACCTTTGGTGGGTGAATTTGCAGCAGTGTGTTTGGTTTTTAGGGAAGGCAGAGCCTATGTAGTGTGGTTATTCCCCATCAATAGGCGATACCGCAACATAAATACCAAACACGCGCAGCCAGTTGGCTCATCCTAAGAGCGATTTATTCCTTGTTGCATACATAGATGTAACAAGGAAAGTAACGCAGAAACTGTTACCAAATTCGCAAACTTCACGCTGCGATTAAATCGCCCTTCCATAGTAATAAAAAAACACTTTATTGCTGCGGGCTTATTTATACTTAAAAATCAGCTAGCCACCCAACATCGATAAATTAGTCGTAATACCCGTATTACCTTGTTGCAATAAGTGGGATGGCTTTTTAGTTTTAATATAGCGCGATAACAATGCGATTAACGCTTCGTTTGAATCGCTGTTCATATGCTCTCTTAGAGAGATGCCCTCTTCAGAGAATAAACACAAATGTAAATTACCTAACGAAGACACCCTTAATCTATTGCAGGTACTACAAAAGTCGTTGCTATAGGGCATTATTAAGCCAATATTACCTTGATAATCTGGGTGCGAAAACTCTTGCGCGGGGCCGGCTGAAGCACCTTGAATGATACGTTGCCACCCTTTTTGCAATAACTTGGTTTTTATTGATTCACCTGAGAGATGGTTTGCATCAAAAAAATCTTTATTATCGTTTGTCTGCATCAATTCAATAAAACGAATAGTGACAGGTCGGTGTTTAAGCCAACTTAAAAAGGTGTCTAGCTCTGAGGCGTTATATTGTCTCATCAGTACACTATTTATTTTTACTGACGAAATACCGCTATCAACCGCTGCATCTATACCACGCATCACAGACGCAAATTTATCGTGCCCTGTAATTGAGTTGAACATACGTGGATCAAAGCTATCAATACTCACATTAATGGCACTTAAGCCGGCATTTACCCAATCATTAATGTTTTTTTGTAAAGAAAAACCATTTGTGGTCGCGGCGATTTGACTTATACCAGTTGTGTCTTTTGCTGCGCGGATGACATCTATAAAGTCTTTTCGAAGCGTTGGCTCCCCGCCGGTAATACGTACCTTTTTAATACCATGATGAGCAAATGCTTTAATTGTATTACTTATTTCGTTAAGCGAAAGAAAGTCTCGGTCGTGGTCACATTGATAACCATTTGGTAAACAATAAACACACTTAAAATTACACACGTCGGTAATTGATAAACGTAAGTAACTAAATTCTCGTCCTGCTGGATCGACTAACATAACTAAACCTTGGGTATAACTTAAGTATATTTATTACATGTTAAAGAGGTCGCATTAAAATACAAACCTCTTACACATATACTGCTTTTACTGTTTTATGTTGACAAGCCCTTTTTAAGCTCATCTGGTTTCATAGGTAGGTTTCGTAAACGAACGCCAACCGCATTAAACACGGCATTACCAATCGCGGGGGCGATACCAATAACGCCCGGCTCACCTAAACCAACCGGAAACTCGTCACTTTGTATAAATTCAATATCCATATCCGGTACATCTTTCATTCTAAGTGGTAAGTAAGTATTAAAGTTGGTCGCTGAAACCTGTCCGTTTTGATACGTATTTGATTCATGCAACGCAAGACTCGTTCCCCAAAGTGCAGACCCCTCTAATTGCGCTAACGCGCCATCAGGATGAACTATTAAACCTGCATCAACAACAATATACAGCTTTTTAAGGGTAATTTTTCCATTACCACGATTTACATGCACATGTGCCGCTGTAGCAATCCATGCAGGCATTGTACGTTCTTGCCCTGAGCTCGCTGAAAAGCCGATACCTTCACTTTCACCTAACTTAATATTGGCTACTTTTTCAGATACTTTTGTAAGTACGTTATGCAAGCGTGCTGCCCCGCCGATACTCTCTGGTGCTTTACCTGCTTGCTTGCCTTTTGCATCTAGCATTTCAAGGCGAAAAGCAACAGGATCTTTCCCCTGTTTGTGTGCAACCTCGTCAATGAACGATTCAAGGCTCCACGCAATCCAACCAGGCCCAACCGAGCGTAACCATCCTGGAATGAATGTGCTTTGTACAAGCTCATTATTAATGGCTCTTGCGCGATGGCTGTTCATGCTATACCAATGATCGGCACCCGATGCAGAAAACGCGTCAAACTTGCCTTTTCCATCAACACCTGGGGATAAAAACCCCGGTGCCATTGCCTTGGTTGGCCAACCCGCAGCAAAAGCATGTTCTAAGCCCGTGAAAACGCCGTTTTTATCAAACGATGCCGTCATTTTTGCAACAGAAGCTGAGCGTGATTGGTCAAATAAGCTGTCATCAGCGCGAGTAAATACAAGTTTTACAGGTTTGCCTACTGCTTTAGCTGTAAGGGCTGCGGGTACAGTCCAATCACCAAATAATCTACGACCAAAGCCACCACCTAAATAATAAGGGCGAATAATCACTTTCTCTTGCGCTACTTCAAGTGCTTTAGCTATCGCAGGTAGTGTTAGCGACTGCCATTGATTACCGGTATGGATAATCCAATTTCCATCTTTATACTGAGCAAGGGCATTTAAAGGCTCTAATTGGTAATGGCTAGCGGTCGCTGTGGTATACATTGATTCAAGTAATTCTTTGGCATCGCTTTGCGTTTTCTTAATATTGCCTTCATCAACAAATAAAGTGCCTGAATCGGTTTGCTCACACAAACGTATACCCTCTTTTTGAATATCAGACTCAGTTACGTTTGCTGCGTTACCTTTTTTATACTTAACCTTTAATACATCAACCGCTTTAATGGCACTGGGGTAGTTATCAGCAAGTACAACAACCCACCCTTCTACCGTATTACTCGGGTCGGTTAAAATCTCATAACCTTTGTACCCTTTAATAGCTTTTGCTGCTGTGTCATCAACACTTATCACTTTGCTGCCAAACCGTGTTGGCGGAATTACTGGACGAGCATAGAGCATCCCCTCAACTTCTACGTCAATACCATACACAGCAGTACCATTGGTTTTAGCTGGTATATCAAGCGCTTTAAAATCTTGTTTAAGCCCTGTTAAATGGCGTTTATTGGCAGGTTTTAGTGGTAAAGTAGCAACTTCTTCACTTGTAAAAGTACGATTAAACTCACCTTTTTTAACTAAATCAGTATAACTAACAGATTTATCGCCAGAGATTATATACCCTTTTTCAGCGTGGCATGTATCCACAGCCACACCCAGCATTTTTGCGCCTGCTTCTATTAGCGCAATTCTACCAGCGGCACCTGCTTGGGAAAGTGGTTTAAAGCTTTGAAAAACCGACCACGAACCGCCAGTTACCATATAACCCCATTTTTCATGGGTATCTACATACGTAATTGATACTTTTTCCCAATCACATTCCAGCTCATCTGCAACTATACGCGCTAATGCGGTGCCTATATGTTGACCCATTTCAGCCTTTGCAATGCTTACTTCAACGCCACCTTCGGTGTTCATTGTCCACCAAATTGTAGGAGAGAATGCTTGCTGAGCTATTGATTCTTTAGCACTTAGCGAGCCCGAAAAAAATGCTGGAGCAAACGCCATAACCAAACCTGCGCTTGCAGTACCAATCATGAACGAACGGCGGTTTAAATTAACGGATTCACTATTTTTTTGAAATAATTTTTTCATTATTAGCTCCAGTTAAGCGTCTTGTGCGTTTGGATCAAAAATATTGACAACACTTTGTGACTCATCAGCCGCTCGTTGAATCGCTGTTTTAATGCGTTTGTATGCCATACAACGGCAATAGTTGCCGTTCATATAGTTGGCTATTTCGTCTTCAGAGGGATTTGGGTTCGTTGCCAGTAATGTAGCTGCTTGCATTATCTGGCCCGATTGGCAGTAACCACATTGTGGGACTTGTTCGTCAACCCATGCCTTTTGCAGTGGGTGTTCGTTATTTAATCCTTCGATGGTAGTAATTTTTTTGCCCGCAATAGCGCCTACAGGTAACAAGCACGAACGCGTAGCTTGTCCATCTAAGTGCACAGTACACGCACCACACATCCCAATACCACAACCAAATTTTGTCCCTTTTAGTCCAATTTCATCACGAATAACCCATAACAACGGTGTATCTTCACTCGCGTGTGATTCAATCACCTTGCCATTAATTGTAAACGTCACCATAGCTTGCCCCTTGATTAAGCTTTTATAGCAACTCTTTAAGTTATACGTATAACTTAAAGAGTTGCTATAACTATTAAAAAAATGTAATTACTGACCTTACTCATTACTTTTGTCGTGAAAATGCTTTACAGCGTTTTTCTATAAACTCATGGAGTTGCGCTTGAGTGTCTATATCCAAACTCGCACATTTTAAATTAACAGTATTAACTTCTTCATCATTGCAACGCAGTAGATGCTGCGCACCTTTATCTGTAGTTAAGCCGCTAAGCTTCGATAGATCAACGTTAGGAAATATCGCAGGCACGCCTAAACGCTCGCCGTAATTAGCGCACCAACGAGCAGGATGCTTTTTAAAATTTGCAACTAATTCACTCAAATGATCTGTAGTAAGCTCAACCTGATCAGCAAGCATAAATAAAATACCATCTGGCTGCTGATCTTTTAAAATAGCTTTTGTGGCTGTCGCAATAGAATCACCTAAACCTTTATCCCATTGTTTATTTTCAATCAGCTTAATATTTTTATTATTTTCGAGCGTGTTTTTTACTTCTTTATGCCATGCACCAGTGACGACAAATACAGGTGAGCTATCAAGTGCTTGTATAACATCAACCGCACGTTCAATCATCGTTTGGCCTGCGCCAATATCGGCAGTTAACTTACAACCCTTGAACCGTGATGACTGCCCCGCCGCTAATATCACCTTAGCGATTAACACTTTTCATTTCCCCAGTTACTCAATGAGGTGGCATTTTTATTTGAAAACACGGCGTGTATTTCGCTAATGAGTGAAAGTGCAATGCTCTCTGGTGAGTCGCCGCCTAGATTTAAGCCTACAGGACCAAATACAGGTGACTTTACTTTCTCTAGCGAAGTATTCGCCTGCGTTAGCACTTGCGCCCGTCTATGTTTAGGGCCAAGTAAACCTATGTATTTAAATGCTATATCAGCGAGTACGCAAAGCACACTAGCATCAAGCTCAACACTGTGGGCCATTAAAACAACGGCATCCACTTTGTTTTCTATACAATACTCACGTAATTGATTTGGCTTAGAACGTAAAATAGCATCAGCATTTGTAAAGTACTGCCTTTTAGCATTTGCTGGACGCGTATCCCATACGGTTACACTCCAACCAAGTTGTTTAGCAAGTGTATAAACAGGCACCGCGTCTGCCCCACCACCTACAATAAGTATATGAGGCACAGGGTAAATAGAAATATCTAAAAACGTTGCATCATTAATTTCAATCAGTTGAGCTTTTCGATTAATTGATAAACCTTGTTGCTCTGCGTTTAGAGCAAATTCCCCACAGCCACTAGGTATAATAGGGTTCACTTGTTGAAGGTAGTGTCCCGCTATATTGTCGTTAAGTGCTTTTCTCATATGTTCAAGCTGCAAATACTCGTTAGCCTTATGAATTGGCTGAAGTAAAATATGCACTATACCGCCACATCCAATACCTAACTGAAATGTTAAATCATCTTCATCTGTTGCATCGTAACTTATCGTTTTACTAGTTAACGTGCTCATTACTTGCTTAGCATGTCGCTGTATGTCAGCCTCTAGGCAACCACCAGAGAGCATACCTAAACGCTGCCCTAAACTCGAAATAAGCATCATTGCGCCTAGCTTACGATAACTAGAACCTTCTATTTGATACAAAGTGGCTAAAACCCACTCTTGTTTATCTTTGAGAGGCTCCCAGCTATTTAATATATTTTTTAAATCAGTAACCATACACTTTTACCTTAAAAAATCATCGTGTGTGCCGATGATTACTGCCATTTTACGTGACAATTTTTAGATTCGTTTAAACAACTACAAAAATTGAACAGCAACCTTACTTTGCCGTAACCTTATGTAACACTTTTATAGCAAAGTGATTGATTATTAATGTTTTAGCCCTCAATAATATCATCCAATGTGTCGATTAGCTCATCAAAACGTTCATTTACATTTTCGCGTTGTTTATCACTTAAAGTGGTATTTAACTCATTTAATAAATTCACATATAAACTAAGATTTTCATCATTAATTTTAAGCAGCTCTGGGCTCATATATAATTCACGCTCTTTTATAACCGTGCTTAATTGCTCAATAAACTCAGATTGCGTTAAATTTTCACTTTCAAATACTTGCTTAGCAGCATTTAAACGCTGTTGTTTGTATTCGAGCCACAGCTCACTTGAGTCCTGATGTTTATCGTTGGTCAGTTTAATTAGTATTTTTTGCTCAGCATTAAGTTTTCCGAGCCATTGCTCGTAATATTCTAATTGTTCTTCTAAACGATCTTTTTTACGTGCTATAAATGTTTGCTCGTTAAGTTCATCGCGTTCTTCATCAATTTTTTCTTGAATATTATTTATGAATGTTTTGCGCTGTAAAGGCGTTAAATTTTCACCTAATTCAGCCAAAGGCAAATAAGCGAATTCAAGTAAATTTCGCCAATGTTTTTTTGCAAAAACAACGTGTTCTTTAAGCTGAACGGGTTTTAAACCTTCGTTAAACAAGGTTTTTATATTTTGTATATCTTGTTTGTATGCTGGTAACTGCGTTGACCTATGCCAATGCTGTGTTGTTTCGATAATTTTTTTTAGTTGCTTGTTTTGTTGTTTATTTAAATCAACATAATCATCAACCCAAAACGATGAAAGCCAGCTTAAATTATTATAAGTAAATGAGGCAGAGCAACTGCATAAAAACAACATGCTAATAGCGACGCCTACATGTTTGAATTTTTTCATTTTAGTGTTGTTTAGCATCCCATTCCTTTTTTAACTTATATTGTTATTAAATAAATTCATTTGATAATAATTATCATTTACTATTGACTTGCATTCTATTACAAGTGATAATCGTTCGCATAAACACAGTGTAACGACCTCAGTGCCTAAGGAAGAAGTTACAGCAAGGATGCTGATATTTAATTAAGAAGACTGTGCCGCTTCGTGTTTGCTACTTACTCGACCCAAGTAGTCAGCACTCAAGATCACAATTACTTGCTACATTGCTCATATTAGTGACGGTTGATATGACTCAAAAAAGCCCTAACGGGCTTTTTTTATTTCTTTAAATTTTCTGCAATATCTGTATCTTACACACCACTTATAAATTTACTTCATGCAAAAAAACTCTGTTTTGAGCTATACATTACATATTCAGCCGAACTAGAAGCACTGTATCTTGCGTTTATATAAAAGCTGGCGTAAAACATAACAGTAGACACTTCTTTTTGCACTCACATTTAAACGTTACAACAGTCTATTTAGCGCATTAATTTGTAATAAAATGACGTTTGACTAATACATATTGCAACGATTACTAATTGGAGACATGAATATGTCACAGTTTAATTTAAAAACTTTAATACTTGCTAGCGTGTTGTTTACAAGCCCTTTTGCCCATGCAGGGCTCGAAGATGGCATTAAAGCAGCTAATGAAGGTTACTTTGAAGAAGCCCTGAAAGAGTTTGAATACCTTGCTGATAAAGGTTATGCACCTGGGATATATGAACTCGCGAAGTTATATGAAGGGGGTTACGGTGTAATTCGCGATTACCGTAAAGCCGCTCAACTTTATCAAGAAGGTGTTAAGAAAAACCATGTAGACTCTATGTTTGCATTAGCGGTGTTATATGATGAAGGCAAAGGCGTTAAGTTAGATAAACAAATGGCATTAAACTTATTTGAAAAAGCAGCCAATAAAAATTTACCCGCTGCGCAGTTTAATCTTGGTGTTATGTACGCGAATGGTGATGGCGTTAGCCACGATTTTGAACTTGCAAAAAAATGGTACGAAAAAGCAGCCGCTAATAATTACTCACTAGCGCAATTTAACTTAGCACTCATGTATTTTGAAGGTTTAGGCATGCCAAAAGACTTAGAAAAGTCATACATTTGGAATACTATTGCTGAATACAACGGTAATATGCAAGCAAGCCATAGCCGAAAGCTCGATGAACGAAAAATGCTACCTAAAGAAGTTGAGGAAGCTAAAGAAAAAGCGGACGCTATTTATACCAAAATTTTAGCTGGTACATATGCAGGTGAAGGCCGATTGTTCTAATCTTTATATTCACTAAAGCTGAACTATTACCATAGTTCAGCTTTTTTCATCTGAAGCCACACCTACTTAATATAAAGCCACTTTAAAAGCTTTATAAGCACGTTACTTTGCTTGAGTAACATACCAACTCGCGGATTAAATGAACCTGAAACTAGCGTGTTTTTAGCATGGCTAAAGGTTAAAAATCCTTCTTTACCATGGTAATGCCCCATACCTGAGTGCCCAACACCACCAAATGGTACATCATCTGCTGTAACTTGCACTAGCGTGTCATTAACAGCAACTGTACCGCTGAGTGTTTGCTTAATAATATAGTCTTGAGCAGATTTATCTTGCCCTAAAATATAAAGTGCTAATGGATGGTGATGTTGTTTAATGTAATCAATAGCATCGTCAAGTTTGTTATAACTCATTATTGGTAATATAGGGCCAAATAATTCATCCTGCATGAGCTGCATTTCATCGCTTACCTGTGTAACAATATGCAGCCCCATGCGGTGTTTTTCTGCATCTTGCTGGTTTTGCTCAAGCGGTTTTACAATCGTTGCACCGAGTTCTTGTGCTTGCGCTAAATAACCCGTTAAACGCTTGTAATGTGCATCGCTAATAATCGATGTTAAGTTTTTACCTTCAACACCCTCTTTAAAATGCTTTTTATAAAGCTCACATAATTGCTGAATGAGCTGATGCTCAAGTCCTTGTGGTACCAATACATAATCGGGTGCGACACATATTTGCCCAGCGTTAGCCATTTTCCCAAATAGTAACGTTTGCGCTGCTTTTTTAATATCAGCCTGCTCGGTAATAATAACGGGTGACTTCCCCCCAAGTTCAAGTGTTACTGGTGTTAAGTTATGACTCGCTGAGGCCATCACCAATTTACCCACCGCAGTTGAACCCGTAAACAATAAGTGAGCAAATGGCAACGATGAAAACTCACTTGCAACCTCACTGCCGCCCTGAATTACTTTGCAGTGCTCTTGTATTTCGGCGCTAAATAATTTTTCAAGTACCACATTTGTGTGTGGTGTAAATTCGCTCAGTTTTAACATCACTCTATTACCTGCGGCAATGGCTGTTACAACAGGCACTATGGCTAATTGAATAGGGTAATTCCACGGTGCAATAACACCAACAACCCCTTTAGGCTGATAAGTTACACTGACTTTTGAAGGCCATAAACTTAAACCTACCGCACGATTACTTGGTTTAGACCAGTTAGGCAATTTTTTTATTATATGCGCAAGTGTTTGTACTGTAGGCAGAATGTCGCCAAGTAAAGTGTCAAATGCCGTTCGGTAGCCAAAATCTTTTGAAACTGCATCTACTAGCTCTTCTTCAAGTTCAACAATTCGTAATCGGAGATTTTTTAGCAACGTAATACGTTTATTGATTGGTAAATAAGGCGTACTTAGAAAGGCATCTTGTAACCCATCAAACTGTGTGGTTAAAGAAACTGTATTAGAAGTGTCAGTGGTCAAAGTAGGTTACTCAATTTTCAAAGTTACTACAGATAATAACCCTGAACTGTTTTTCGAGCAATCACACTAATTTAGCTATAATAGCCAAACAAGTAAGCATTAAGAGTCGTTTTGCCCAGAACTGAGATGATAAGCAAAACGACTCATATCGAGATAGCTATAAGCTAAGTTTAAGTTTGTTTAAAAATTAAATACTTTTGCTGCAATAGTCATCGTCACTAATGTAATTATAATTATCGCAATAATATTAAGCATAAATCCTGCTTTTACCATATCTCGTATTTGTATCTTTCCCGAGCCAAAAACAATTGCGTTTGGTGGTGTTGCCACTGGCATCATAAACGCACAGCTACATGCAATAGCTGCTGGAATAACCCAAACTAAAGGCGATCCGAAAATGCTCTCCGCAACAGGTCCTAAAAGAGGTAAAAAACCAGCGGCAGTAGCCGTGTTACTGGTTATTTCGGTTAAAAATGTAATTAACGCAACAACCACTAATACAGCCATAACCAGAGGTATTGCGCTTGCACCTTCAATTAAATGCGCAATGTATTGTGCTAAGCCAGATGATTTTATTTGCGAAGCGAGTGATAACCCTCCTCCAAATAATAATAGTACTCCCCATGGTACTTTAGATGCACTCACCCAATCTAAAATTCGTTCATCACTGCCTTTATTGGCTGGTAAAACAAATAATAACAATGCAGCCGCTATTGCTATTGCTGTATCTGAAATTTTAAGTCCAGAAAAATCAGCGAGTAAAGGTCTAAAAATCCAACAAAGAGCGGCTAATACAAACACATAAAACACCCCTTTTTCAGCACGCTGCAAAGGACCAAGGGTCGTCAACTCTTTTATAAAAACAGATTTACTGTCATGTAAATGTTCTGTTTTTTCATCGACCTTGTAGCTGAATTTTGTGAGCCAAACCCAACATACTATCAACATAACAATTGCTAACGGAACACCAACAAGCATCCATTGACCAAACCCTATTTCGATTTGATAGCTTTCTGACAAATAGGCCGCCATTAAGGCATTCGGCGGCGTACCTATTAGTGTTGCAATTCCCCCAATACTCGCACCATATGCAATAGATAACAAAAGTGCTTTAGCAAACCCATCATCCTCTGAGTTTGATTTGCTCACTAAGTGTATGATTGAAAGTGCAATTGGTAGCATCATTACTGTCGTTGCAGTATTTGACATCCACATAGATAAAAATGCTGTCACCAGCATCATGGCTAAAATCTGTAAACTCGGCTTTTTACCCGCATAAAGCATCGTCGTTAACGCGATCCGTTTATGTAGCCCCCAGCGTTCCATCGCAATGGAGATCAAAAAACCACCTAAAAATAAAAATATTAAGGGGTGTGCATAAGGCGCTGCGGTACTTTTTATAGGTGCTATATCAGCAATCGGCGATATAACAAGTGGCAATAATGATGTTGCAGGTATTGGTACAACTTCACTAACCCACCACGATGCCATCCAAAAAGCTAACCCTGCGGTTTTAAATGCAAGACCAGACATACCAGTAGGAGGGTCTATCAAGCACGTTAATAGCATTACAGCAGGGCCAAGCCATAATATAATTTTTTGCGTTAATGTATTTTTCACTGGCTCGTTTTTTATAATTTTCTGAGTCATAATTTGCCCTTAAAATTTGTACTTGAGACCAAGTGCGACACTATTATCCGCATTTTCTTGGAGATCTAAATCGGTATACAAAAGATACGCTGTGGTTTGCTTGTCAAAGACATAGTCAAGTCCAGTACTCCACTGAATCGCTTTTGACTCTTGACGAATTGCAGAGTCATCTTTAGCAAATTGTAATTTTGGAACCCATTTATCAATTGTATAACTTGCACTTAATACATAACCGTTGCCTGACTTAGTCTCATCAACTGATTCCGAATGTTGGTACAGTGCACCTAGCTGTAATTTCTCAAATTTATACACGCCCACGATTCGGCTAGCTGTAATATTGTTCAAAGAATCAACCCTACTTAATGAGACGTAATAAGGTGTATTATTTAAATTACGGTCACCGTAGATTAGCGTCGCTGCAAACCCTGCTTTGTTATTTTTATTATCGTCTTTTGGAGCATAGGTAAACGAAAACTGAGCATTAGACCAATATTGAGATGTGTATGTAAGCGTATCACCAAGCCGATCTTGCCCAGCAATTACCTGCGCCATATCACCTTGGGTTTCATTGAAGTTATCTAATTTTCCTTCGGAGTATTTAAAGCGCGTATCGTTTCTACCTATAACGATTTCACCAAACGCCCCTTTTAGACCCAAATAAGTATTACGTGCTGTAAACGGCTCTTCTGTATCATCCTCTTCAAAGCCTTTCACCTGTACTTCGTATTTAAAAACTGCACTTAAGTATTCATTTAATTTATGCTGACCTTTTATACCAATACGAGAAAAAGGCGCTTCAATTTGCGTACCTTCTTTGGCGTAGCGCATAATACCAGTGTCGGTATTTGCGATTTGAACTTCTGCTTTACCGTAAACGGTATAATCAGCGGCTAAAGTAATACTGGGCAATATTGCTAAACTACTCAGGGGTATAAGCAAAGTAGATAGGTGTGTTGTTTTTATCATTGTGCGTCCTAATTATTAGAATCAACTTATTGTCAGCTCTAATAAGGCAAATTTACTGCCAATGATATAAAAACCTTTTTTTTCATAATCTTAAAAAAAATTGCTGTTATTATTTATACAAGCGTGTGCGGTTAACCGCACACTTAGAAATACATATTGTCACTAAATCCGCACAACTATTCCGTAAACATATCTCGATTAAGATTATATTTACTCATTTTATCGTAAAGTGTTTTACGCGCAATTTGCAGTGTTTCCATGGTATTTTTAATGCTTCCATGATTTTGCTCAAGCGCATATTCAATCAGTGATTGCTCATAAAAAGCCACTTTTTCTGATAAGCTCAAATCAGGAGATAATCCACCAAACTGCTGCGTATTAACCTCGGTAAAGGCAAGTTCGGCGCCAAGTAATACCGCACGTTCGGCTTGGTTTCTGAGCTCTCTTACATTACCAGGCCAATCATAAGCAACTAAGCGCTGTTGTATTTCGCTGTTCAGGGGTGCTGGAGGCTTGTGATAGCGCGTTGCAGCAATGGAACTAAAATGCTTAAACAATAAAAGTATATCTGCTTTTCGCTCTCGTAAAGGCGGAATATTTACTTTAACTAAGCTCAACCTGTAATATAAATCAGCTCTAAACTCGCCCTTTTCAACTAATGACAGTAAGTCTACTTTAGTCGCTGCAACAATTCTTATATCTAAATCAATGGCTTTGTTATCACCTACAGGGGTTACTTTTCGCTCTTCTAAAACGCGCAGTAATTTAACTTGCAGCGACATTGGGGTACTTTCTATTTCATCTAAAAAGACCGTACCACCTTGTGCATATTCAAACTTACCTTTACGGCTTTGCGTAGCACCCGTGTATGCTCCACTTGCTGCACCAAACAGTTCGCTTTCTATTAATTGCTCTGGTACAGCCCCACAGTTAATCGCCACAAAGTTACAACTCGAACGAATACTCTGATCATGTAAATAGCGTGCTACGAGCTCTTTTCCTGTGCCGGTTTCGCCTTCAATCATTATATCTGTTGGCGTATCTATTACTGTATTTAATAAATGCATCATATGTTGCATTTTGGGCGTATCCCCCAATATACGTACACCCGGCGCAGATGCTTTTTGCACAACCACTTTTAATGCGCGATTTTCCATAACAAGACTGCGCTTATCACATGCTCTGGCAATACAATCAAGTAAGTGTTCGTTCAGCGGTTTTTCGAATAAATCGTATGCCCCTAATTGCATCGCTTTTACCGCAATGGACACGTCGGCATAGCCGGTTAAAAATATCACAGGAAGCTCACTGTCAAAGGCTGTGATTTGCTCGAGTAAAGTTAAACCGTTCATTGTGGGCATATTAATATCGCTAAGCACAATTCCATTATACCGTCGGCTAAGCTTACTAAGAGCCGTACTTGCGTCGTTAAAACACTCTACTGTATAACCTTCTAGTGTGAGTAGTTGTTTTAGCGAATCTCTGATCATCGCTTCATCATCAATCACTATAATGTGTTTACACAACAAACTATCAATCATGCTTATCCCCCCGCTTACTTGAAAGACTAATAATAAATTCAGCCCCGCCTTGCAATCTATTGTGTGCACTTAAAGAGCCATTAAATGAATCAATAATCTGTTTTGATATTGATAACCCTAAACCGAGACCTTTGCTATCTTTAGTGCTGTAAAAGGGCTCAAATAAATGACTAAATACATGTTGTTCAATACCCGAACCGGTGTCTAAAATAGAGAATTTAACGCGTTCTTCAAAACACTCCAAATTGAAGGTCAAATTACGTTCAACAGCACCATTCATAGCTTGGCTGGCATTGGTAATTAAATTAACCAGCACTTGTTCAAACTTAAGAGCATCAACCCAGACGATGACTGCTTCATCAAATTGCGGGGGCTCTACCTGCACATTGTCTTGCTTTAACTGCGCGCTAGAAATCATTAATGCATTATTAACAAGCGCAGCAAGCGGGTATGGTCTTAATTGCATCCCTGATGGTTTACTAAAGTGCTTCAGCTGCCCTACAATCTTATGCACTCGCTCGACTAGCCCTTCAATAATAACCAAACTTTGACTTAAGGCTTCGTAATTACCTTTTGCTAATAGCCGCTTAGCACTTGCTAGGTATGTATTAATTGCACTAAGAGGTTGGTTTATTTCATGATTTATACCAGCACTCAGCTGCCCTATAGTAGCCAGTTTAGCTGATTGCACTAGAGCCGTTTGTACCTTTTCAAGCGTTTGGGTACGCTCTATTACTTTTTGCTCAAGACTATGCCTTGAATAAAGTAATTTTTTATATCCAGCAAAACGAGCTAATAAGCTATACCCAATAATAATTAGAAAACTGTAGATAATAATAACCCAAAATAAGCGCGATATTTGTGCGCTATCGACCTTTGATACATCGACAAGAATATGCATTGTGGCGTTAAAATTATTGAGTTTCATTGAGGACGAAACATATCGCTGTTTATCAATTTTAAATTGCGTCGTACTTTGGCTCTGAGACTGATGCTGCTTTATGTATATTGGTTGATGATCCAGATAAGAACGGCTAGATTTAATCTCCTGCTTTGCAGTAATTCCGAGCTGAGTAAAGCTATTCAAACGCCACTGTTCAATATCAGACATGGCAATAACGTGATCGGGAAGTTGTAAATAAAAATGGCTCCCCTTCGACGTGTTTAGCAACTCTCTATCATTTTCGAACTTACTCACATTAACTTTTAAAACCACTACTCCAATGGCTTTATTATCACTATAAACTGCTTGTGAAAAATATATGCCTCGTTTATTTGAACGTATACCAAGTGCAAAATAGGCCACTTTTTCATCCGTAAAAGCACGTTTAAAATAGGGTCTAAAAGCATAGTTACTGCCCAAAAAAGTGTAATCAGTCTGCCAATTACTACTTGCAATAACATCACCTTGCGTATCCAACACAAAGATGTCAGACGCACCGCTGGCTTGCTGAATATCAGCTAGATAATTATTAATTGCGCTATAATGTTGTGGTGATCCTGCTACAAAACTTATCATCAACTCATTATAAGTTAATAACTCTGGGATCGCAGAAAAGCGTGCAAGTTCAGTATCAATATAATTATTTAATTGAGTAACTTGGCGTTCAGCCTGAAGGTTTGCTTGCTCAATATCATGAGTTCGTCCGAGAAAAAATGATATCAACAAAATAAATATGGGTAATATACAAGTAATAATAATTCTTTTAGAAAGAGAAAACATACTGACCCACAAAATAACCTGATGAATTTAAAGAACCTAGTTTAACGACTTATTAGCCATAGCGATATAAACTTTTGTTAACAAAAATCAGAGCGAGTAAAAACAAAAAATCACCGCAAACAAAAATATTCACGGTGATTTTTATTATACCAATTCACTTCATTAAGTTATCTATTTTGAGGTAGTAAACATTGCCGATAACAAGGTAAAAATTCGTTATTTCGTTGTTCCCAGCAATAACTTCTGCATTGCTTTATCTACTGCATCCATGGCGTTGTAAATCAGAAGTTTTGACTTCTGTTAGCCTCAGGTTTTATCCCTTAAATTGATAACGTATTATTGCAGATTGATATAGAGCATCATCTATTCGCTAAATTAGCTTGCAGTTACAGCTCTTCGATTTTTAACATATTTGTATAAACCAATTAATGACGCTGCAATCCAGAATATTTCGATTACAAAACTGGCTAAGTTAAAGTTATAACAAAGGCTGATCAACAATAAAATGGCCCCCGTTAAATTCATCATATTGTACATTAAGCTAGTTGGAGATGTTTTACCTAGCTGCAGTAAAAAGAATGAGCCAACGACTAAAAAAGTACCTGTCATACCTATGATGTCAAATAAGAGTGCTATCACGAAACTATCCTTTATCCATTTTTAAATAACCCAAAAAACTGGCCCGATCCGTGGGGAGGGTATTTTTTCATTCATTGAAACAGCAAAACCGGGCGATTCTATCAAGATGATAAATTCTAACAAGGGCATATGTCCGTATAAGCAATATGCTTATTTAAATGTAACTTTACCACCAATAATTTTATAAGCGGGTATCCCTCTTATCACAGCAGGCCTTGCAAAAGGACGATTACAGTTAGGGCAAATACAGGGCTCTTTTGTGAAATTTTGGCTAATACGTTCTATAAAACATTTAACAAGCGCTCCTTTACCGCCCTTTCGATACTTAAATAAGGGGGTTTTACAAGCAGAACAAAAAATATCAACCGTTTTTGTTGGCCCTTTTTTATTTGGTTTAGCCATAATTAGTCATTAATTCAAAGTAATACCTAAAGTGTAACAAGACTAAGGCCAAATACCCAAAATTAGGCCCATTAAAGAAAATTGTAAAATATGAAAACTACCATTAATTAAAAACAGCTTCATCGGCCGTTGCTCAAAAATATAACTAAGCCCAAGTGAACTACTAACCCAAAATACACCGATAATAAATCCAGTTCCTACACTTTCACCAACGTTAGGGTTTTCACCTAGAAACAATGCAAGCAAAAAAGTGGCTATAAAAGATAATAAAAAGCTCCCTCCAAAAATTAATTTTGGATCTGCTGATTGCAAATCTAGCTCTGTTAAACCACAACTTTCAAGCCAAGCTTGTTTAAACATTCTATTTGAATACCAAATGCCACCAAGCATAAAGCAAGAGAGCGCGGCAATTAATACCGAAAAATAATCAACATCAGAAAAATTCATATACTGCCATAACTTATGCATGAGAGGTTATTTGACTGTAGTTAATAATTATTAAAGCGGCAAACTCATAATCTGGAAACTAGGGCCTTATATGGACTCCCCGTAAATATCAAAAAGAAAAAGTTAAAATATCCCCAGTTTTGCACCAGTTAATGTAATAAGATCGGTTGTCATTAATTTCACTTCTAAACCGCGTTTTCCTGCACTTACATATACGTGCTCAAACTGTGATGCACTACCATGAATGTAGGTAGCGAGGCGTTTTTTTTGTCCCAGTGGACTTACCCCTCCTAAAATATACCCCGTACTGGCTTGTACTTTTTGTGCAGCCGCCATCGCCACCTTTTTAGATGAGGCTAATTTTGCCAATTGCTTTAAATGAATTTGTTGAGAAACAGGTGTTACTGCAACAATTAATTCGCCTTCATGTGTTTCAAGCACTAATGTTTTAAATACTTGATGGCTATTAAGCTTTAACTTTTCAACTGCTTCAAGCCCATAGTGACTATTGCTAGCGTCGTGCTCGTAACTTAAGACATCAAACGAGATTTTTGATTTTTTCAATAGATCGATTGCAGGTGTCATAATACTTAATCATTTTTTATTAACAGTAACAAAAATAAAATTTAAAGCAAAAAAAAACGACGCTAAAAAGCGCCGTTTCATTATTTATAATAATTTAAATTTACTTAGTTAAATCATCAAAAAACTTTTTAACACCGTCAAAAAAGCCTTGCTCTTTAGGACGGTTTTTAGAGCTATCTGTGCCCATGCTTTCATCTAATTCAGTCAGTAGTTCACGTTGACGCTCGTTCAAATTAACTGGCGTTTCGATTACCACTTTACAAATTAGATCGCCTTGGGCACCACTGCGTACAGACTTAACACCTTTGCCACGCATACGGAACATTTTTCCCGTTTGCGTTTCAGACGGTATTTTAAGTTTTGCACGACCATCAAGTGTCGGCACCTGAATTTCGCCACCAAGGCCTGCTGTCGTAAAGCTAATTGGTACTTCACAATATAAGTTATTCGCTTCACGTACAAATATTTCATGCTCGCGAACCGATACTTGCACGTACAAGTCGCCAGATGGCGCGCCGTGCATTCCGGCTTCGCCTTCACCTGTTAAGCGAATACGGTCACCGGTATCAACGCCAGCTGGAATCTTAACTGAAAGCGTTTTGGTTTTTTCTACGCGGCCTTGACCATGACACTTGTTACAAGGATCTGAAATAATCTGACCTTGTCCTTGACACGTTGGACATGTTTGCTGCACAGCAAAGAAACCTTGGCGCATTTGCACTTGGCCAGCACCATGACAAGTAGTACATGTTTTAGGTTTAGAACCCGCTTTAGCACCACTGCCGTCACATGGCTCACAACCCACCCATGTAGGTACTTTAATTTCAACTTCTTTACCACGAACCGCTTCTTCTAAGCTTAAGTCCATGTTGTAACGTAAGTCAGAGCCTCGTTGCTGACGAGATTGACGTCGACCACCGCCGCCACCAAAAATATCGCCAAATACGTCGCCAAATACATCACCGAAATCACCTTGGCCGCCGCCGAAACCACCATGGCCACCACCGCCGCCTTGCTCAAATGCCGCATGACCATGCTGGTCATACATTTGGCGTTTTTGCGCATCGGTTAAAATTTCGTAGGCTTCTTTAACCTCTTTAAACTTTGTTTCGAGATCTTTATCGCCTGCGGTACGATCTGGATGATATTTCATCGCTAAGCGTTTATACGCTTTTTTTATGTCTCGCTCACTCGCATCTTTGCTTACGCCGAGGGCTTCGTAATAATCGCGTTTTGACATATCTATCACACTACTCTTTTCTATTTGCAGCGTAAGCTGCTGGATAAACCGATAAATCGCATCGATTTATCATTGAATTTGAACCTTAAACACATGCAAAAGGCGCGACAAGCTATTGCTCGCGCGCCTCAATTGTTCATCCTAACCTAAACACTCAACTGAGTTAAGTGTTTTTGGCTAGCTAGAAGCGTTAGCAACAATTATTTGTCGTCTTTCACTTCTTCGAACTCTGCATCAACAACGTCGTCGTCTTGCTTAGCTGATTGCTGTTGCTCGCCTGCATCTGCTGAACCTTGCTGCGCTTTCGCTTGAGCAATTTCCATCAGTTTTTGAGACTTTTCAGCAAGCGCTTGAGTTTTAGCTTCAATCTCTTCTTTATTGTCGCTCTTAATAGCCGCTTCTAAATCTACAACAGCCGCTTCAATCGCTTCTTTGTCTTCGCTTGGTAATGCATCGCCAGCTTCTTCAATTTGCTTACGAGTACCGTGTACTAGAGCATCAGCTTGGTTACGAGCAGCTACAAGTTCTTCAAACTTTTTATCGTCCTCAGCATGTGCTTCTGCATCACGAACCATTTTTTCAACTTCTTCATCGCTTAAGCCTGAAGATGCTTGAATTGTGATTTTTTGCTCTTTACCTGTATCTTTATCTTTCGCAGATACATGTAAGATACCATCGGCATCAACATCGAATGTTACTTCGATTTGCGGTGTACCACGTTGTGCTGGGCGAATACCTTCTAGGTTAAATTGACCTAGAGATTTATTGTCGCTTGAACGTTTACGCTCACCTTGTAACACGTGAATTGTTACAGCAGATTGGTTATCTTCAGCGGTTGAGAATGTTTGCGATTTCTTAGTAGGAATCGTCGTGTTTTTCTCAATTAATGCAGTCATTACTGAACCCATTGTCTCAATACCTAGAGATAATGGAGAAACGTCTAGTAATAGTACATCTTTAACGTCACCAGCAAGTACACCACCTTGAATTGCTGCGCCTACTGCAACTGCTTCGTCAGGGTTTACGTCTTTACGTGGTTCTTTACCGAAGAAATCAGCAACTGTTTTTTGTACTAAAGGCATACGTGTTTGGCCACCAACAAGGATAATGTCGTTGATGTCGCTTACTGATAAATCAGCATCAGCAAGTGCACGTTTAAGTGGCTCTAGAGACTTAGTTACTAAATCTTCAACTAGTGATTCAAGCTTAGCACGTGTTAGTTTCACGTTCATGTGCTTAGGACCAGATGCATCAGCAGTTACATACGGAAGATTTACTTCAGTAGATTGTGCAGATGAAAGTTCAATTTTTGCTTTTTCAGCAGCTTCTTTAACACGTTGCATTGCAAGAGGATCAGCTTTTAAGTCTAAGCCTTGATCTTTCTTGAATTCAGCTACTAGGTAGTTGATTACACGGTTATCGAAATCTTCACCACCTAAGTGAGTGTCGCCGTTTGTAGCAAGTACTTCAAAAGTGTGCTCGCCTTCAACTTCATCAATTTCAATGATTGATAAATCGAAAGTACCGCCACCTAAGTCATATACTGCAACGATGTTTTCGCCACGGTTTTTATCCATACCGTAAGCCAGTGCCGCAGCAGTTGGCTCATTGATAATACGTTTAACTTCTAGACCCGCAATACGACCAGCATCTTTCGTTGCTTGACGTTGTGAATCGTTAAAGTATGCAGGTACTGTGATTACAGCTTCAGTTACTTCTTCACCTAAAAAGTCTTCAGCCGTTTTCTTCATTTTTTTCAGTACTTCAGCAGAAATTTGTGGTGCAGCGCGTTTTTCGCCGCCCGCTTCTACCCATGCATCGCCGTTATCTGCTTTAATGATTTTAAACGGCATGATGCCGATATCGCGTTGTACTTCTTCGTCTTCAAAACGACGACCAATTAAACGCTTGATTGCAAATAATGTGTTTGTCGGGTTAGTAACCGCTTGACGCTTAGCAGATTGACCTACTAATGTTTCGCCGTCTTGCGTGTAAGCAATAATAGACGGGGTTGTGCGATCGCCTTCCGCGTTTTCAATAACACGTGCTTTGCCACCATCAAGTACTGCAACACAAGAGTTTGTAGTACCTAAATCGATTCCAATAATTTTACCCATGAAACTTCTCCAACTTCAATATTCGTTAATACGTTCGATGACTTAGTAAATAGGGATGCGCCAAACTTATTTCAACTGTAAAAATGAAAAAAAATTCATTTTTTATGATTTATTTACAAAATAACCCTAATAATTGTAAGGAATGATGATTTTTACACCGCCAGAGGCGCTTTTAATTACTGGTCTGACTAGTTTGGTTGTGTTATAAATTTATTAAATCGCACTTTAAAAGGACATCTTCATGCATTTTGAACAATTACTTCTCCAAGCTTCAAAAATTGGAAGTTCAGACAATACCGAACAATTAACTAGCACAATGCAATTTCCAGAAAACTGGTGCCAAGGCAGAACTGCTTTTGGTGGGCTATCAGCCGCACTGTTGTATCAAGCAATCAGAGGAAAAGTATCCAATGATCGTCGCATACTCTCACTCAGTACAAATTTTGTAGGGCCATTACTTGCTGATACTCCTTTTTCGTTATCGGTAGAAATACTACGACAAGGTAAAAGTAGTACACAAGTACTTGCCAAAGCCATTCAAAATGAACAAGTGTGCGTTATCGTACAAGCATGTTTTGCTAAAAGTAGAGAGTCGGGTGTTAATGTGCCCGTTTCGAAATCTTTAGGGTTAAAACCGGTAGACGAGCGCTATACACTCCCTTTTGTTAAAGGCCAGATGCCTGAGTTTTTTCAGCATGTTGATTTATGCCCACAACAAGGCGCTATGCCATTTAGCAGCGCAGAAACTTCTCACTTAGGGGGCTGGATGCGCTTTAAGCACACCCCAGAGCAAATAACAGAAGCGCACGTTATTGCATTAACAGATGCATGGCCGCCTACGTTATTACAAATGTTTAAACAACCCGCTCCAGCTAGTAGCATGTCTTGGTACTTAGAGTTTGTGCAAGAACCAAACTTAACACCTGGCGAATGGCTTGGCTTTGAAGCAATCACTCATCATTCAAAAGATGGTTATGGTTTAGAAGATGGCTGTATTTGGTCACAATCAGGGGAGTTAATAGCCCTTACACGCCAAACGGTGGCGTTATTTGACTAAAAGCCCTAAAGCCAAACAATATTAAAATGTTTGGCTTTTAAAGGCTTATTCACTGTTCGCGTTGTATTAATGCATTAAATATTGCAAAATTGGACAAACATTCTTCTTGCTTGGTATTAAATTGCAAACTGTCTGCCCCTGCTGCGATCTGATCATAGACATACCTCGCATAATCGCGAAACAAATGGCGATATGCCCACATTGCCATCATAAACTTTGCGAAGCCGATGTGAATCACGACAGCCGTATTGTTGCACTGAGTTTTAGCGCTTTGTTAATGTTGCTAAGCAGCATGTTTTACCCTTTCATTTCATTTAGCAGTAGCGGCATTACTCAAACAATTACTCTACCCGATGCCGCACGAATTTTATTTAATTACGATAGCGAACTACTCGGCTTATTTATTGATCTTAGTATTATTGCCCTGCCTATGGGTTTACTCCTTATTTTGATCCCTCTGCACTTAGGGGTATTAAAAACATTGCCCGAAGGCATAGCAAGGCGGTTATTGAAATTCACGCTTGCGTTAGAGCCTTGGATTATGTCAGAAATATTTTTAATCGGTGTGCTGGTCAGTATGGTTAAAATTATGTCGCTGGCTGATATTAGCTTTGGGGCAAGTTTCTGGGCTTATGTAGGGTTTGTTATTTTATATATAGCAGCACTTGTTCACTTAAATCGCCCGCGTTTATGGGCTCAAATTAAGCCTGTAAAAATACTCGAAGGCGCTGATAACGCAAAACGCGCAATTGATGAAAATATTAAAGCCTGCCATGTATGTCACCAACTATGCACCGGTGATATATGCCAGCGTTGCCACACTAAAACACACATCAGAAACCCTTATAGTGTACAAAAAGCAACTGCATGGTTAATAACCTCTGTTATTTGCTATATTCCTGCTAATGTTTTACCAATAATGCATACCACTAGTTTAGGTGATGAATCCCCCTCTACATTAATTGGTGGTGTAATTACACTTTGGAAGAGTGGTTCCTATCCCATTGCTGCCATTATATTTTTAGCCAGTGTGGTTGTACCGCTTGCTAAAGCGTTTGTGCTGAGCTTTTTATGTATTATGGTTACAAAGCCTGCAAATCGGCATACAAAAAGTTATACTCGAATTTATCAACTGACTGAGTTTATTGGAAAATGGTCAATGATAGATGTATTTGTCGTTGCTATTTTAGTTGCCTTGGTACAGCTTGGTAATTTAATGTCGGTAACTCCAGGTCTTGGCATTGTATTTTTTACAGTTATGGTATTATGCCAAATGATGGCTGCCCATGCCTTTGACCCACGACTGTTGTGGGATTCACCTAAAAATAAGATATCAGAGAATAAAGCATGACCGAAACTGCTGAAATAACAAAAGAACCGAAGATTTCCGCCATCTGGATCATTCCGGCAATTGCGCTTTTAGTGGGCATGTGGATGCTATATCAGTATCAAGCAAATAAAGGCCCTACTATTTTTATCGAAATGCCACAGGCCGAAGGTATTATTGCAGGTAAAACGGAAATAAAAGTACGCAGTGTAAAAATAGGTCAAATTGATCATGTTCGGCTATCCGACACGCAAGACAGCGTAATTGCTCGCGCGCAAATAGATAAAAATTACAATAAATTATTAACCGATGATGCAAAAATTTGGGTCGTTAAACCTCGCATTGATGAAACAGGTATTAGTGGTATGAGTACTCTTTTATCAGGTGTTTATTTAGAGTTTTCTCCAGGAGAAAGTAAAGAGCTAAAAGAAAGGTTTACGCTCCAAGATGAACCCGCACTTATCGGTAAAGACGTTAAAGGCGGTCGCTTTAAACTCCTTAGTTATAACGCTGAAGTACTTGATGTAAGCACCGGTATATTCTTCAAAAATTATAAAATAGGGCAAATAGAAACCGCTACTTTTGATTGGGAAAACCAAGCAATGAAGTATGGCGTGTTTATTAAAGAACCTTATCAAAACCTCATCACTATGAATTCTATTTTTTGGGTGAACGCGGGTATTGAAATTGACCTCTCTGCAGACGGTATTAATATAAATACTGGCTCTTTAAGCAAACTTTTAAAAGGCGGTGTTTCTGTTGGGTTACCTGAGCAACAGGCACCGGGTGAAATAGCACAAGATGGGCATAGCTTTTCATTAAGCCAAAGCTATAAAGAAGCGTTAGAAGAGCGCTTTTACGACTTTGATTACTACCTAATTGAATTCGAACAATCCGTTAGAGGGTTGCGCACAGGAGCGCCTGTAGAATATAGAGGTATGCGTGTAGGGACTGTTGTAGAAGCCCCTGCTAATGTAATTGTTAACGGTAAGCCCGCTCACTTTAGAAACCACAATACGGCCGTTCCGGTACTTATAAAAGTAGAATACGGACGCTTGTATCATGACAGTGCTTCAGCTAAAGAATATTGGCAAGGTAGTTTAAAAGGCTGGATTGAAAGTGGGATGCGCGCTTCATTAAAGCCCGGCAATTTATTAACGGGTGCGGTGTATGTTGATTTTGATATATATCCCGACGCACCCGCAGCGCATTTAGGCAAACTTGTTCAATATGATGTTTTTCCAAGTATTTCCAGCGGTATAACCGTATTGGCAGATCAAGTATCTGATGTACTCAATAAAGTTAATGACTTAAAAATTGAAGATAGCTTAGCGCAAATGCAAGCGACATTTACTGACTATCGAGCGCTTGCTAATGAAATGCGAGAGCTACTGAGCCAAAAAGATACACAAAACTTACCAGGCGACTTTAACCGTAATTTTGAGAAAATGACAAAAAGTATGGTGCAATTTGAAGTAACCATGCGTCAATTCGACAAAACAATGGCCAGTTACCAAGCCGGTTCTGAACTGCATCATCAAATACAGCAAACATTAAAAGAATTTAAACGTTTAAGTGAAGGGTTACAACCGCTTACTCGTGGTTTGAACGAGCAACCTAATATGCTAATTTTTGATAAATCATTACCCGCAGATCCAAAACCAAGGAAGCAATAATGAAATCGTTATTTTTAACTGCAAGTTTATTATTACTATTGTCAGGTTGTAGTTCATCAATACAAACTGCGACACAGTATTACCAGTTTGAACAGCCAATAGGCGCTTCGTCTCGAAACATTGCGGATACAGATGCGCAACTAAGAATACAAACTGTTGTACTCAGAGGCGCTTTAAATAATTTGGGCATTGCTATGAAAATAGACAGCAACCAAATTCATGCTGCTAATTACAACCTGTGGGGTGAATCGCCAGATGTAATGCTTACTGCCACAGCCCAGCAAACACTCTTTAATGCTATGCCAAATTGGATGGTTATAAAGGGCTTACCGGTCATTACTGAACTCGATCAACAAACATTTTATGAACTTGAATACGAAATTCATCACTTTAATGGCGATATGGAAGGTAACGCTGATATTTCAGGGCTCTGGCGCTTGTACTATACACATCCAGAAACCGGACGACGTCTTGTAAGTATTCATAATTTTTCAAACATAGTGCCTATTGATGATGACGGCTATGACGGTTTGGTATCAACGCTTGAAAAAATATGGCTAAACATCAATTTAGATATTGCTAAAAAAATTGGCCAATCGAATTTTTAATCAACCTCAAAATATATCTTCAATTTTTCTTCTGGTGCGTAGTTTACTTCGTTAGCCTGATCGTGATGGTGCTCTAGCAACACCTTTTTTACTTTTTTATTAAATATATCGTAAGGCTCTTTTGTATTAAATTTATAATGACAAAATTGTACCTATTTTATATCATCTTCACCAACACCAAAAACAACCCATAAGTACTTACAAACCCACTCAAACCAATACAATAGTATCAATAAAAATCATTAAACAGTAGCAGGTAAACTAAAAAGCAAAATACTTTGTTCACAATTAAATTTCGAACACATTTAATTTAATGAGTTAGTTATCTATTTTTGTAGCAAAAAGACAGCGCTTTTTTAAATTTATTGCGTCTACTTTTACTAATGATTTGTTTAATAGTAGAGATATCAGGAACTACCATATGAAAAAGAAAATACTACTCACAGGATTAGCAATCCTTTTGCTGTGCCCAACAATACACGCAAATGCTGCCATTGGAGATCTAATCTGGGAGGAGAATTTCAACACATTAGATGATGAAATATGGACAGTTGATGTTGGAGACGGGTGTGACCAAGGTCTCTGTGGTTGGGGGAATCAAGAGCTCCAATGGTATGCTAAAAGTAATGCATACATTGATAACATACCCAATGAAGCGGGAAATAAGGCTCTCATTTTAGAAGCTCGAGATGAAGCAAATAATGGTTATGCCTTTACTTCTGGTAAAGTACAAACTAGCAATAAAATTGCTGTAAAATATGGCATGATCGAAGTGCGTATGATGGTACCCGATGTAGGTATTGGATTATGGCCTGCAGCATGGTTACTAGGTACTACAAATCAATCTTGGCCTGCCAAAGGCGAAATAGACATGATGGAAATGGGCCATAAAGCACAAGCACGCGTGGATGCAGGCTTTCCTGGGGCTGATATTAATAGCTACGTTGGGTCTAACTTAATTTTTTACACCGACGATGCCTGTAGTGATGGTAATCCTACATGTGCTGCAAGCATTGCTTGGCAAAACGATAATGCGCACGTATCAAATGAGCCATTAACAAACCGCTTTGTAACATATCGCACTTACTGGACCGACTCGCAAATACGCTTCACTGTTGAAGATAACGGTGTTGAGGTTGATATGTTCGATGCGCCTTTTACTATCACCGAAGAATCAAGCGAGTTTCAGGCTCCGTTTTATTTGTTACTAAATTTAGCTGTTGGCGGCAATTTCACAGATGCAATTACGAACAGCCAAGTTACTGCGGTAAAACCGGCTAAAATGTATGTGGATTATGTACGAGTATATGAATTAGATGGCCAAGGTGAAGTATTCATTGGTGATCAAACTATTCCTGAAAACGGCAGTTTAGGTATATATTCAGACATAACAGACACAAACAACCAGCTTGAAATTGGCGCAAGTGCAGATATTTTTGTGTGGAATACACAATCGATCACCGAAGGCAATGAACTACCATTTGAAGGCAGTAATGTTATTTCGTGGGATTACACGTCTAAAAATGAATGGTTCGGTGGAGGTATTCAAGCACGCGAAATTAGAGACCTAAGTAACTTTACAGAAGACGGTGTATTAAGTTTTAAAATTAAAATACCTGCTGACGTGTCTTTCAAAATAGGCATTGAAGATACTTATACCAATATAAATTGGATTGAGTTTCCTGCTGATGAAGAACATTACGGATTAGTTCGTGATGGTCAATGGTCTACTGTAAGTATTCCTGTTGACGAGTTACGTGGTGAATTAATAGCACTGCAATCATTAAAAGGCCTTTTTTATATCGCAAGCCTTGATAATGATTTACCAACAGCCCCATTTGAAATGGCAATTGACGACATTGTATGGTTAGGTGGCGCAACCACCTCAACGCCAGATGATACAGATAACGACGGTGTATTAGATATTGATGATATCTGTCCAGATACTCAAGTTGGCAACAGTGTTGATAATAACGGTTGTGAAATACTAACTGCACAGAGTGTGCGCATTGAAGCTGAGGATTACACTAGCTACTATGACAAAACACCGATAAATATTGGTGGCGAATACCGTGATGATGCCGTTGATGTTCAAAAAACAACAGATCAAGGCGGCGGTTACAATGTTGGCTGGATTGAGCCTGGTGAATCTCTGAGTTACACATTAGATTTAGGTGCAGGTACATACAACATTAGCGCACGAATTGCCTCTGCAGTAACGGGTAGTTTTACGTTATCTATTGATGATGAAGTGATTACAAACAATACGGCTGCGACAGACGGCTGGCATGTTTATGAAACTCTGTTTTTAGACACTGTCAGTTTAGATGCATCACAACACACGTTAACTATTACCGCTAAATCAGGAAGCTTTAACTTTAATTGGCTCGATTTGGCTCTTGTAGAATCAGAGGTTATTGATACCGTTACTGACAGTGATAATGACGGAGTACTTGATGAGCAAGATGAATGCTCAGGAACTCTAGCAAACACAATTGTTGATGAAACTGGTTGTGAGATTGCACAAACGAATACTTTAGATATTGAAATCACCTCACAAACTTCACTTGATTTTATTGTTAATACCCCTGATTGGGCTGATGTACATTATATTGTTAATGAAGGTACGCAACGCAATTTTAGAATGACCAACAACAGCGATAGCAATACAAAAAGTCTTACTGGGCTTATCGATGGCGATAAAATTGTTTACTCTTTTACATATTTAGATAGCGACTCTAGAGTAAAAACGTCACCTTGGTTTAACCTAGTCTTTAGCAGCACAGCATTCGTCGATAACGGTGACAACAACGATAACGGTGACAACAACGATAACGGTGACAACAGCGATAACGGTGACAACATCGATAACGGTGACAACATCGATAACGGTGATAACAGCGATAATGGTGACAACAGCGATAACGGCGACAATCCATATGATACAGATTTAACAAGCATTGTTCCTTTATTTGACGCCAATACCCAGCTTGAACAAGCTATCTCATTTGACAGAGGTGACGCATTGGTTACTCGCTTTGCTGATCGCGGCCGTGACCGTCATGCAAAAGAAGATCAATTCCAAGCCTATGATCATTATTTATCTCACTATTGGCTCCACCGTACAGCACAATTTGAGTTTGTTGATTACGTTGCCAAAGGCGGCTCAACGTTAGAAATAACGTTTATAACTGAGTGGAAATTAGGTGCAAAAGAGCTTAGAGCTTGGTATCGCGGCTTGAACACAGTTGCTGAGTACCATGGTAATTTAGGTGGTAACGTTGTCGAGCTAGACAATGGTAGCTACGATAATAATTTCAATAGAATTAGTGACGATGGCGACCAATATCGCTATCAGTTAGTGATTGATCGATACCGCCCTTTAAATTGGTCAGCATCTGATAATATTCCTTTAGCCGTAGGCCAACGTATGGAATTTGAAGTAAGCCAATTTTTAGACGATGTGCCTGAAGGGCGTGAAAACTATTACGGTACAACCTACTTATATATTGTAGGTGAAGGCCTTGTACCGTGGAAAACAGTGGGTGAATTTGAAGACAAAGAATCTGAACGTGAAGATTCTTACCCAATAGCAGAAAATGGTCGTCTTGGTGGCGGCACTACTTTACCTTACAATTACACTGCAGAGTCTGACAACCACTTCATGCAAATGGCGACTAATTTGTCTAACATCAATGGGCAAACATTTGTAAAAGGGCGTCGTGTTCATCATACAAACTTTAACACCGGTGGGCATGATGAAAGTGTTGAAAATGGTATATTTACAGAACTTGTTGGTAAAGCAGGCCCTAACTATGTAAATGCAACTTGTGCAGGTTGTCATGAAAGAAACGGACGCGCATCAGTTGCTGATGTAGGCGAACCATTAGATAAATGGGTGTTTGCAATTGCAGACGAAAATGGCCAACCAGATCCTCTTCGTGGATATATTTTACAACCTAACAATATTGGTATTAATTCAGATTTAGGTGAAGGTACAGTTAAAATTGCTTCATGGACTGAAAATAATGGCTTGCGCTCACCTAATTATGAGTTCTCAAAAGGTCGACCTGCACGTTTTTCTGCTCGCTTAGCACCACAACTAGTCGGTTTAGGCTTAATCGAAGCAATAAGCGAAGAGACAATATTAGAACGTGAGGATGAAGCAGATCTTAATGGAGATGGCATCTCTGGCAAAGCTCGTTTATCCACTGACCCTATAACAGGCGAAACGCGTTTAGGACGATTTGGTTATAAAGGTAATGCAACAAGTATTATGCATCAAGTTGCTGGCGCATTAAATACAGATATGGGTGTAATGACATCGGTATTGCCAACTCCTGATTGTGGGCCAGAGCAAACAACCTGTGGAAATAATACAGGTAGTGAGCTTGCTGATGAACACCTAAATGATTTAGTTAAATATGTTTCTTTATTAGGTGTTCGTGCACAGCGCGATCTTGATGATTCAAGTGTAATATTAGGTGAAACGATCTTCAACGAAACGGGTTGTGAAAGCTGTCATAGAAGCACAATGAAAACCAGTGAATTTGCTGTACACGCAGAGCTTCGCAGTCAAACTATTCGCCCATTTAGTGACTTATTACTCCATGATATGGGTGAAGGTCTAGCTGATAACTTAGGTGGCGGAAATGCAACCGGTGCAGAGTGGCGCACAGCACCACTTTGGGGCCTTGGTTTATCCGCATGTGTAACCGCAGGAGTAACTAATCCAACAGGTTATCAAGGTGACGACGTGTGCATACCTGACGCAAACTACCTTCATGATGGCCGTGCACGTACTATTAATGAGGCGATCATGTGGCACGGTGGAGAAGCAGAGCAATCACGTATTGCTTATGAATCTCTGAGTAATACAAGACGCTCAGCCTTGTTGGCGTTTTTAAACTCACTATAAGACATCGCAATAAGAACGACATTCACATCAGTATAAATTACTGATGTGAATGTTTCGCTATTCAATCATCCACTGCGTAATCATTCACTTCTATTTAACTAAACCTCTGTAAACCCTCCCCCGTTACATCATTTATTTATAAGATTAAACAAATCACTTTGATACATAAAAACACAGCCTCAAATTTAAAGGATTGAACACTGCGTCTATAAAAATTTTTATTCACAAAAAATAACAGCGTATGAATAAATAATATCATTTTAAGCTGATAGCCAAATAAAGTAGATTAGATATGCTTTCATGATTACACGTACCAATATAAAGAACTTGAGGATCACTCAAATACACAAACGGCTAGGTTAATAAGTTTTAAAGGCTGAGGATCACTGCCAAGGCAAATAACAAATACGTAAACGGTTAGGTTATAAACTTTAAAGGCTTGAGGATCACTGCCAAGGCAAACAACAAATACATAACGGTTAGGTTAATAAGTTTTAAACGCTTGAGGCTCACTGCCAAGGCAAATAACGAATACATAAATGGCTAGGTTAATAAATTTAAATAAAAAAACCCGTATAGCAAACGCTATACGGGTTTAGATTCGTTATTCGTAAAGATTATTTTGTTTTACGAACGTATGTTACGTCTGTCATTGTAATTTTAGACGTTGTAATACCAATTTTCTCAAAACACTTTTTAAAGCTTGAAGAATCACCATGTGTTCCACAATTATCTGTACCTTCAGGGTATTGTGATTGCAGGTAATTACCAAACTTAAAGTATGACTTTGAATCATCTTCAACAACGGTTTCTAAATCTTTACCAAATGCAGATACCTTAACAACACCATAATCATTTAGTACATGAAAAGTGAATGAATCACCTGACTTAATAGTACCTAGGGCTTTTTTCTCTTCCTTTCCGCTTTGATTACGTATACGAACATATACGTCGAATATACCGTTTTCAGCTTTACTATCAGAGAAACCAGGCTCATCAGTATCAGAAACGTAAAGTTTCATAATCGTACCAGTATCACCTGCGTGATGCTGTGCAACGATTGTTTTACCACCTTTAGAAAGGTCAACTTTAATAGTTGCTTGGAACTCTTCGTACGTATCCGTCATCGCAATACGTTTACTTTCTTTGATTTTGTACTCATGACGCCAACCGTTACCGTTAGGCGTAGTCACTTGCTCTTCAAGCGCAAGGAATACTAAAGTAGAGTCGTTAATTCTTGGGTCACTACCCTCTAGGTCAAAAAGTGAACCATTAGTGATGTTTTCAGGAATAACTAAATCTGGAATTGACTCACCTGGATCTGTTGGTTCCGTAGGCTCTGTTGGTTCCGCAGGCTCTGTTGGTAATTCAATTGGGCTATCTACTAATTCACCACAACCGTAAAGTTGTGCTTCTAGTAAGCTATTCCATTGAGAATCTTCAGAAGAGCTATTTCCTTGGCCTATTACTCGAATAAAGCGCGCATATACGTCGCCTAGGTTATTCTGATTTAGCTCTTCATTTCCTTTGGACTCTCCACCCGTAAGAATTGAATCCCAGTTAACACCATCTAATGACGCAGCAATGTCAAAATAAGCTGTGCGCTTATCCGCTGAGTACCAAGCAGTTTGAATTGAATCAATTGTTGTCTCGCCACCTAAATCTAACTGTAACCATTTACCGTTACCTTTAGAAGACCAACGAGAAGAGTCTTTCAAAGAATTATCTACAGCAAGACTTGGCTTATAATTACCGCTTGATGAACCATCATCAGTAGCTGAAGCGCTTAAGCGTGTAATTGGGCAAGAAGCTGGTGGCTCTGTTGGTTCTGTTGGTTCAGTTGGTTCAGTAGGCGTTTCAATTGGACTTTCTTTAAGTTCATCACAACCGTATACTTCTATATCTAGTAAGCTATTCCACTGTGAGTCTTCAGATGAGCTATTACCGTAACCCACAACTCGTACAAAGCGAGCGTAAACATCGCCTAAATCATCTTTATTAAGCGAGTCATCACCTTGAGATTTAGCATCTGTTACTACAGGAGTCCAGTTTTCACCGTCTAGTGACGTTTCAATATCAAAGTAAGCAGTACGCTTGTCGCCTGATAACCACGCTGTTTTAATACTATCAATCGTAGTTTCACCACCTAAATCAAACTGGATCCACTTACCATTGCCCTTTGAAGACCAACGTGAAGAGCTAGTTAAAAATCCATCGATCGCCTTTTCTGGTGAGTAGTTGTTGTTATACGAACCATCATCGCTAGCTTCGATAACTTCTAACTTAGTCACGCCACACTGTTCTGGAGCAGGAGTCGGTTCAGTTGGTTCAGTTGGGTTTGTAGGTATAGAATCAGCTCTAACTATTTGTATATCATCAAAGTAACCATGCTGGAATTCGTCATTAAATTTAGTGTAAACTTGAATTCTAGAACGTGACTTAGAATTAAATGGAACAACAGCTTTACGCCATTTGCTCACATCAAACACTACTTTTTTTACTACATCATAACCATTATTAACACCAAACTTACCAGAACCATTTACATAGCCTGTAAGAATGTAATCTGTATTTTTTTCAACGTCAATCCATTGGTGTACGCGCGCTGGTGAGCCCATTAATTGCAGAGATTGCGTACCAGAATTACTTATAATTGATGCACGTGCGTCATCAATTATCGTCCAATATGTTAGGCCACTTTCAAAGCCTGCGTTTTTAATAACAACTGCATCTGCATGCATTGAACCCGTTAACATTATCGCAGCAAGCGGTAATATTTTAAATTTTCCAATCATTATTTTTTCTCATTAATTTATTTAAATTACTTACCCACAAAAAAATACCAGTACTTTATAACTACATTCAAAAATAAAAGCAGGCTTATAGTTTGAAGGGGACGGCAATTTACCTTCTTAAGGTACTAATTGCAAGCCAATATTTAAATTAAAAAATAAGATACAAAATTACTATTCGTTAACAAATGTTAACTTGTGGAGGTTAAAACAAGTTTCTTATGGATTTTACGAATATTCAAGGTAGGTTCCGATGACGCATGCTAGCAGAAGTTACTGTTGATGAGTAAATGGATAAACCGAACTTTTCCTTATTATTTAACCTGAACTCTGGATAATAAATCTATCTCGCTCAGCTATTTTCAACGCTAACTGCGTTGAATTTACTTGCAATAGGCTGGCTAGAGAAAATAAATTTAAATATCACTTTAATTCAATAAGTTAGTAAATATTTTAACCGGAGTTCAGGTTATACCAATCTGATCATATATGGGGTCTATTTAACGATAAGAAAATTTCGCTAGAACTAGGCAGAAATTTTTGTATCTAGTTGTTCTAAATAAAAATTTTTAACAACACTGTAGAGTGATTTAATTCGATAAATTGTTAAAATATTTACACAGGTTGGTATTATTTACGGAAAAATTAGAATTTGCATTAGGGCATGTGATCTTTGGTGGTTTAATTTCCAGCAATGTGTTTGGTTTTTAAGCAAGGCAGAGCGTATGGTGTTTATTCCCCATAAATAGGCGATAACGAAGCATAAATACCAAACATGCGCCGCGATTTAATCGCCTCTAGATTGAAAAAATTTCAATCCACACAGGTCAACACGCCCTAGTAAAAATAATAAACTTTTAGCTAAACCATTAAAATATAAATATTAAAAATAACGATTTTAGAAGTGAAGAGTTAGTGTATAAAAGTAAAACCAGTACATTTGCACCGGTTTCACTTTACATATAACAGAGCGTATTACTTTTGTAACTTGATGCCATTGTAATAGGCATCAAGCGTTGTGATTTTAGTTTGATTTGGTAAATCAGCAAAGTCACTTTCTATAAACTTAGTACCGCGTAATTGCACATTTAAACGTGCGGCATTAGGGTTAAGCATTGTTTGCTTGTAGTAATCTTTTATATCTGCAAGCGTAACTTTTTCAACTTCATCAATCAGCTTTTGCTTAGAATCAAAGGTAAAGTTTTCACGGTACCAATCGTTTATAAGTGGGCTCATTTCATCACTTAAGTTTTTAGGCTGCTCTTTAAGTGATACAAGGGTAGAGTTTTTAAGCTGCTCAAAAGTCTCTTCGCTCATGTTATCAAGTTCAACTGCGTATTCTTTTTTAAACCTATCAAAACGAGCTTGTATTTCTTTTGGTCCTTTAACCGGTGTTTGAATATACAAACCAATTGCTGAGTAATCTTCAATTGGGCGAGCTAACGCACCTACTGCGTATGCAAGTTGCTCCTCTGTACGCATTTTATCAAACGCAACTGTTCTAAAATGACTTTGTAATACAGCCGCTTCTGCTTTTTGTTTATAACCGGCAACAGGATGAACGGTCATATCAACCACCGCTACATCGGCTACATCAATATCTTTTTGCAGTACCAGCGTTTCGCCAGGTTGTGGCAACCACGCTTTGCTTCGCGCAAATTCACTGTGTTTATGATTACTTGGTAATGTTGCACTTAATTCTTGTGCAATCGCGTCTATATCTTGCTGATTGTAGTTACCATAACTAAATACGCGTAAATCGTTTTGTGCAAACGTAGCTGTTTTTAATTGTGCTAAGTCGGCAACACTCAGTGAGTCAGCGGCTTTAATAAGCGCATCTGTATCAAAACCACCTGTACGCGTTAGCTTTGAATACTCGCCAAATGCTTGTGCGTATGGAAACTGCTTTTGTTGGTTTAGTAAATTACGTTTAAAGCGATCAACAGCTTGGCTAAATGCTTGTGCTGTTTCATCAGCTTTTAATCCGGTTAAAGCTTGTTTAAGCAATACATCTTGCTTATCTGTAAAACCACTCATAGATAAAACAAGACCATTACTCGGTGCTAAGCTTACGCTCATACCGGCGATTGCTGCTTCGGTACTTAACTGACTTTGTTGAATATTATATAAATCGGCCCAAACAGAATAAAGGACTTCTGCTTTAATATCGTTCAAACCGGGTTGAGTATTTATATAAACTTCAACAAGCCCTTTTGGCTGCTCTGCAAATTTTTGACTTGCTTGGCGCCATACTTTTACACCATTTTTATCGTAAGCAAGCTCTGGGTGTTTTTGCTCTTTAAATGCTTGAGTTTTTATTGCAAAATTTTCAGGCAATAAATTGTTCACTGTTGGTAGTGCTAACTTAAATTCGCTTGGTTTTTTCCAGCTGGCGATTTCATCATCGCTAATGTCACTGATGCGGTATTTACCGTCGTAAAAGTGTAGTTGTGAGTCTGTCTCTTCTTGCTGCGATACATACCAAATACGAAGGGTGTCGGCATTTAACTGCTCAAGTACATTGTTTACGGCGTCAGCGTCAAACTTTGCATAATAATAAGGTGCATTAATAGCGTGATTTAACGGATAGTCTTGCATGCTTTGCGTAAGCGAGCTTACATAATTAAACTCATCACCTTTTTCTAAGAACTTAAACTGGTTATTTAGTGATGTACGAATTTCGTTGAAGTACTTGCTATCAACGCCTTCTTTTTTAATTAAATCGATGTACTGCATAATAGTCGCAACTATTTCGTCACGATTTTTCATGCCTTCATCTGTAAGCTCTATATTTACATTTAACGAACCGTAGTTGCCATATTGATTTGGTGCAGCTGAAGCTGAAAGCTGAGACACCCACCCTTTATCACGAAGAAGTTGCGCTGGGCTGCCCGGCATTTCATTACTTAGTAAATACGCTACAAATCGGTTTGGTTTAAGTGCAAATTCGCTATTATTATTAGCAATGGTGAAATCAAGCTGCAGCTGTTTTACATCTTCATTTGGTGCATAAAACACGCGTTTTCCGCCAGCGTTATCAAAATCAAGCTTTGCAGTCACTGTTGGTTTTTCGATGTTTTTATTTTTTATATCAGCAAAGTATTTTTGCGCTTTTTGCTCCATTTCAGCAATAGGTAAATTAGAAATAAGCGCAACTTTCATAATATTTGAAGAGTAATATTTATTATAAAAATCGACGGTTTCCTTATGCAGCGAGCTGCTTTCTTTATCGCCAAGCGTTTCTAGGTTACCAATTAAAAAGCGATTAGCTGGGTGATCGCCCATCATTTTACGCGCGAGTTTAAACTGACCAAAAAAGTCCATTTCGCGGCGCATTGACCACTCTGCGTTTACTGCATTTTTTTCTTTGTCTGTGTATTCTGGGTATAGCTTTGGCGCTTTGAAAAAATCGGCAAAACGATCTAATCCTTCATCAAACGCGTCGTTATTAATTTTAAACATGTAATTGGTAATATCGAGCCACGTATACGCGTTGTGCGCGCCACCATTTTTGGTCATAAAATCAGAATACCCTTTTGTATCTGGGTAACGATCTGTGCCTAAAAACAGCATGTGCTCTAAATAATGCGCCATACCTTGCTGCGACATCGGGTCGTGCAGTAAACCAACACCAACGCTTAGTGCCGCTGCTGATTTTTCAGCTCCCGGATCAGACACTAAAATAATTTCAATGTCGTTTGCCAGCTTAAGTGTTTTATATTCGCGGTTATCGTTAGGACTTACGACTAACGTATCTGATAGTAAAGAGGCCTGAGGCGCCACTGAAACCGAAGCCGTATTTGAACAACCACTTAAAACTGCAAGTGCGATGGCACTAAAACCAATAATCTTTTTCATTTTTGTTTTCCATTAAAAAGTATTGCGCAAAATAGCGTGCGCCAATTCAAAGCAATATAGTTAAGCTAAACTAACATTTTCAATTAATAACTTTCTACAAAATAACGCTATTTTGTGTAACACATTGTGAAAAATGACTTCATAATCGAATATTAGATTGGGAATCTGAAAACCTTACAAGATTAGAAATCATTCAATATCAAAAGATACACAAACTCTAAATAATAATAAGGAAAAATAATGGAAAAAATCATCATACTTGCCATGTTCACACAAGTTACACTTTCACTGGTTGTTATGCTCATTATGGGTAAAAGGCGCTTTGCAGCAGCTAAAAATAAACAACTAGATTTAAGCGATTTTAAAACAATGCAGTTAGATAAGGCTGGCGACACTATTAGGGTTGCAGATAGGAACTTTTCGAATCAGTTTGAAATACCTGTACTTTTTTACGCGGGATGTTTACTTGCACTACAACTAAGTAGCGCCAGTACACTTGTGGCTATACTGGCCTGTTTATTTGTAGCAACACGAATTGTGCATAGTGTTATTCATTTAGGTAAAAATAACGTACGCGCACGTTTTAACGTGTTTTTACTGGGTTGTATTTGTGTGTTTTCAATTTGGCTTGCGATGGTTTGGCGAGTATTATTTTAAATAGCAAAGTTTAATAATAGTAATGTGGACGGCAGGTTTACGCCATCCACATTACCGTTAATTTTAATTATTTAGCACGTTTTAAACGAGGTAACGCAAGTAAAAAAGCACCTAAAAGCCAAATTAACCCGCCGCCAGAGCTACTACCTGAATCTGTTGATGTGTCAGCGTCAATTAACGTATTTGCAGTGACTGTAAGCCCTGCTGAAGAATTCGGGTCATCATCCATTACAGTTACGCTTTGAATAGTCACTAAATTAGCACTGCTAATCGTTACGTCATTGCTTGAACATTGTTCAGCAGTAATATCAACAACTGGAGTTTCACCACAGTGCACCAAAGCTGCAATTTTATCTAAAGTAGATTGACTCGCTGCAGTAATTTGTCCGAACACAGTAAAACCACCATTTTGCGTATCAAGTGCAGCACTGTTATCGGTGATATTGAAAAACCACTGACTTGTCGCGCTATTAGCATCACCTGATAATTTAGCCATAGCAATTGTACCCTTAACATTAGAAAAAACCGGCTCATTTATTACAGTAGGCTTTGTCGTAATCGCATCTAATGAATCAGAAAATGTAAATCCACCACCTTGAATAACGAAATTACTGACAGAGCGGTGAATCACTGTTTCGTTATATGAATCATCTTGAACATAACTTAAAAAATTTTCGACTGTTTTAGGTGTTTGTTGATCAAAAAGGTTAATTTCTATCACACCTTGGCTCGTGTTCATTTCGACAATAGTAGCGGTGCTTGTAAAACTTGCTGCAGCGAGTACTGAGCCAAGTAAAAGTTTTTTCATGTTACATTCCTGTTGTTATATTTTTTAGATAAGTAGTTAATACGTTAACACATTAATACCATAGGCGATTAAAATCGATTCTAAAGTTCAAGTTGATACAAATTAGACCGTGTTGATAACAAATTAATTACATACATCATTATTTATATGCTTTTTAGCTATATAAATTTAATTATTTACAAATAAATCATCTAAAAAGCGTGACTACTTTTTGTTACTTTAAAAACACACAAAGAATAGGACCCAACAATGCCACACACTAAACATACAATTTGTGATTTTGGTTTACACAAAGGTGAACCATACACAAAACTACCGGCGAGCTTTTTAACATGGATGATAGGTACTAATCACAGCAAGCGGGAATATGCGAATACCGAATTAAGGCGTCGTGAACGTGCTGCAACAAATCAATTAACTACACCTTCTAAATAAAATGTAAATAAGTACGTTTTTTAGGATTAAACTAGTTTAAACTATCCGCTCAATAAATTAAGTAGACCTTAATCCATAGGTATTTTATGCGTATTATTATTTTATTCTCAATTATTCTTAGTGTACTTGGTTGCACTTCATCATCAACTAGTAGTCCTTCAACTCAATACTTAACTGTTCTACATACAAATGATAACCATGGACGTTTTTGGCACAATGAAAAAGGCGAATACGGCATGGCTGCACGTAAAACGCTTATTGATTCGCTTCGAGCTGAAGCGAACAAACAAGGTCATGCCGTTTTACTACTCTCTGGTGGTGATATTAATACGGGTATTCCTGAGTCAGACTTACAAAAAGCAGAACCTGACTTTAAAGGAATGTCGCTGATTGGTTACGATGCAATGGCATTGGGTAATCACGAATTCGACAACCCTATTGATGTTTTAAAGCAACAGCAAAAATGGGTGAACTTTCCTTTTTTATCAGCCAATATATTTGAAAAAGAGACAGGCGAGCACGCGTTTGATAGCTATAAAATATTCAAAAAAAATGGCTTAACTATTGCCGTTATTGGATTAACAACAACCGACACAGCTAAAATTGGTAATCCTCAGTATATTGGGCACTTAGAGTTTAAAGACCCTGTTGACGTTACCGCAAAACTAGCTAAAGAAATAAAAGCTAAGTACAATCCTGACATTACAATCGCCCTGACTCATATGGGTCATTATGTTGATGCTAGCTTTGGTATTAACGCACCCGGTGATGTAACACTTGCTCGCTCACTTCCTGCAAACACGCTAGATATGATCATTGGTGGCCACTCTCAAGAACCTGTATGTATGAGCGATACAAATGTAAATGACGATAACTTTAAACCAGGTCTTGCCTGTAAACCAGACCAACAAAACGGTACTTACATTATGCAAGCCCATGAATGGGGTAAGTATGTGGGTAAAGCTGAGTTTAAACTTGAAAATGGAAAATTAACGTTACTAGACTACAAATTGATGCCAGTTAATTTGTATGTAGATAAAGTACAAGCTGATGGCTCAACTAAAGAAGTATTAGCGAACGAGTACATTAAACCAGACTCAAAACTTGAATCTTATTTAGCGGTATACCAAGCTAAAGGCGCTAAACAAATTGAAGGTACCATTGGTGAAGTAGATGCTCGTTTAGAAGGTGACAGAAACAAAGTCCGCTATCAACAAACAAATCTTGCACGCGTAATTATTCAAGCGCAAATGGATGTAGTGGGTGCAGACTTTGGACTGATAAGTGGTGGTGGCATTCGCAGCTCAATTGATGCTGGTGAAGTAAGCTATAAAGATATTTTAAAAGTACATCCTTTTAAAAATCGCATTACTTATATGGATTGGCAAGGCAGTGATTTATGGGATTATTTAAATACAGTAACGAGCTTCCCACCGGATGCAGGTGCCTATTTGCAATACCATAAAATATCGTTTGAGCGTAAAGATGGACAGCTAGTTAATGTGCTTATTAATGGCCAGCCTTTTAATAAACATAATACGTATAGAATGAGTCTAAATAGCTATAACGCATCAGGCGGTGATGGCTACCCTGCGCTTACAAATAAAAAGGGGTTTGTTAGTACAGATGAAACAGATGCCCAAGCCCTTCAAGACTTTATATCAAAAAACAGCCCTCTTAAAACGGCTGAGTTTGCTCCTAAGTAAATAAAGATAATAAGAGGAAAGTAGCCAAGCTACTTTCCTCTTATTTCGATATTGCCTTTTCTAATATTTGCCAGCCCATAACTATGCAAACGAGAGCGAGAGCCCTCACCATACGCCTTTGGTGGATAATATAATTCTTTCTCTTCAGGGCATTCGTTAAGTACTTCATCTAGTGCCGCACGTATTTCACTCAACGTTTTTTCAAGACTATTATTAAAGTTTGGTCTTTTTCTAACTGTGTGACCAAGTTGGACTAACCTATAAAAATACTTGTTAGCAAGCTCTAGCAGTTCCTCAGGTACATCTTTATTATGACTAAGTGCTACATCATCGTTATTTGTACAATACTCTATAAGTGCTAAATAAAAGCACAATGGCTTATTGGCTAAACATATTTTTTGTTCTGGGTTACAACTACTAGATAATGTTTTATCGTTAAGATCAACAATAAGTATCAGCGGCGTAGGCTCTACAATTGATTGATGCTTTGCATTATTAAACTGCTTATTGCTTTGTTTAATAAACGCAAACTTTACCCAAAAACTAATCAACACACTTAATACCAAAAATATAAAATAATAAATAAAATGACTCAGCGGAAAGTGAATGTGTTTAACACTAAAAACAACTAATACGAGTCCGTTATTTGTGCTCAAATTACGTATTATTTGGCTTGAGTTTATAGGTGTTGCCATTTCGCTTTTTGGTGCAATAGCAACAACTTTAAGCCCACTCATATTAATGTAGCTATTTAAGATTTTGATATAGCTGTTAACTGCATCTTTATTACCTGAATGCTTAAGCAGCTCATTTGGTAAATCAAGTAATGGTAAATCTAGTGCTATTTGCCTTTCTATCTGCGTTATTTTTTGTTTAGTTACTTGCTGGTTTTTTTGAGTTACAGAAATATAAAAAACAGACGATAAAGTTAAAAACAAGCAAAATAAAACAAACAGTTGTTTATATTTACTCATCACTAACTTCCTCTTTTAAGTTTACTGAACTAGTACCGCAACTCCAAAATGGCTGTACGTTTTGATAGTAATGCAAACTTTGATCTTTAGACATATCAAGTAAATTTGCTTGCACTGCACACAATAAATCAGTATTGTTTTGCTGCATTTTTAAGTACCATCTTGTTCCTGAAATGTTATTACTCAATGGCGTAATATAGTTTTTAGAAAAACGTTTTTCGTCGCTCTTTTTCCAAAACGAGGCAATAATATCTACTTTTCCGTCGGCGAGTAAATCACGTAATTCGTTATGAGAGCTAGCATAAGTGATTTTCAAATTAGCTAAATTTATATCCAACTCTTTAAACGTCTGCTTTGGTAAAATATGCCCTGAGCGGCTGGTCGGATAATCAAGCAAACCTATGCGCTTATCTAAAAAGTATTGTTTTGTGATTCGAGGCTTTTCTTTAGAAGATATAAAAAAAGCCGTGTAGTCAGAAAAGCCAACAACAGGCTGGTAGTTATAGGTCGACTCTGCTTTAAAGGCTGCCATAATATTATTTTTAGCCAAAATTAAATCAGCAATACCTTTACCAACAAACTCAAAGCTGTCAGCCGTTCTATACCCCCAATATCCTTTTACAGAGCCATACTGCTTAGACACTACGTTATCAGAACACAAATTTTGTGTTAATAACTTGGCTATTTTTTTTGATTGCGTAAAAACAATCAATTGGCTTTTATTACTTGTTGCTGTTGTTTGACACTCTGTTGAGGTTTCGATCATAACTGGGAAATGCAAATCATCGTTATACACACTAACTTGTCCACAAACCCACGTAACGACCAATAAAATAAACAAAAATGTAACAATTAACGTTTTATGTAACACGATATTTTTCAAATTCAACGCAGTGCCACTCAAAAATAAATCATATATTGCATTTGAACAACTTTACTTACTTATTACAACAAGTAATTTTACCTGTTAATTATAAGTCATTGATTTTAATCACAAGTGAATAAGAAAGTATGAATTTTAATAAGTCCTTCCTATCAACATTAAAAGTGAGGACAATTGACCGCATTAGCTTATAGCAACCCCATGAAATATTCATTTAGGAAGTTCTAATGCATAACAATATAAAATACTCGATATCTTCTGTGCTTTTGATTAGTGCAATATTCACAAGCACTAACTCATACGCTTGGGGTCAAAATGGCCATCGTATTGTAGGGAAGATTGCAGAATCTCATATAAGCGAAACAACAAAAACGGCAATACAACCCTACCTTGATGGTGAGTCACTTGCGCAAATATCAACGTGGCCTGATGAAATGCGCTCTGCTCCTGGCGACTTTTGGCAAAAGAAATCATCTCGTTGGCATTACATTAACGCAGCCCCAGGAAAATCTTTCAGCTTCAATCACGATCACACTAAAAACAAAGAATCTGTAAGTAATATCCTAGAAGGCATTCACTATTCAATGCAAACGCTCACTGATAAAAATAGCACCTTGGATGCTAAACAGTTCAGTTTACGTTTTTTAGTACATTTGGTGGGCGACAGTCACCAACCATTTCATGCTGGTCGAAGTGAAGATAGAGGTGGTAACCGTATTAAGGTTTCATTTTTTAACGAAGAAACAAATCTTCACAGCCTTTGGGATACAAAGTTAGTTGAGAACGAGAATTTATCGTTTACTGAGTACGCACAATTTATTGATACAAATAACAGCGAGTTAATTGCTGAGTATTTACAAAGCTCACCTATGACATGGGTTGAAGAATCTCATAATTTAGCCACAAAAATTTATAAATATACTAACAACGAAATTGGTTATAGCTACATTTATAACAACACTCCAATTGTAAAAACACGCTTACAACAAGCGGGTATTCGACTAGCTGGACTATTAAACGCCTTATTTGACCCTTCTGCAAAAGAGTTAGAAACGGCACTAAAAGTGACAACTGACAAATAAACAGTATTAAATTTATATAACCTACACACGGGAAATCAACATTATGACTAAGCTTCGCCTTTCGAAATTAACTGGAGCGGTAATTTTAGCTCTAGGTGTTTCTACAAGCGCAATGGCTGCTGATACTTCATCTGCAATGCGTGGTAAAATTACGACGCCTTCAGGTGGCAGTGCTGCAAACGTTAAAATCAAAGTAGTTCACCAACCAACGGGAACTATTAGCGAACTGACTACAAACGAAAGTGGTACGTTTATCGCTAATGGTTTACGTGTAGGTGGTCCTTACATGGTAATCATCGATTCTGATACGTTTAACGACACAACGGTTGAAAATATCTACTTAAACCTTGGTGAAACTTACCGTTTAAGCTCGCAGCTTGCTCCGCTAAACATCGAAAAGATTGAAGTGTCTGGTTATAAGATTGTTCAACAATCTGGTGGCTCTAGCAGTACATTTGGCTCTGACACTATTGAAAATATGCCAAGCTTTAATCGCGACATTAAAGATATTGCGCGCTTAAACCCACTTGCCAGTATTAATGGTAATGGTGAGCTAACGTTTGCAGGTAGTAACCCTCGTACTAACGGTTTAACCGTTGACGGTATTGGTCAAAATGATGACTTTGGCTTGAACTTTGGTGGCTACCCTACTTCTCAGCCTCCTGTAGCACTTGATGCTATTGAACAAGTTTCTGTTGATGTATCTCCTTTCTCAGCTTCTAAAGGTAACTTTGGTGGCGGTACTATTAACGCAGTAACAAAATCTGGTACAAATGAGTTCAAATTTTCTGGCTTTTACGAAATATCTACTCCTGAGATAGCTGGCGATGTTGATAATATTGTACAAGAAGACGATCTTGATGAGCTAGGTCATAAAACTTACTCTACAAATAAAGTAGAGCCGATTAAAACTGAAGAAAGATTTGGTTTTAACGTTGGTGGAGCGATTATTGCTGATGAACTGTTTTACTTTGTTAACTATGCAGAATGGTCAAGTGAATTAGATCTAGATTACGGCTTTGACGGCTCTGGTGCTTCAAATGAATTTAATACTTCTGAAGCTAACTATAATCGTTTTATCTCTATCTTAAATAATGAATACGGCTTAACTGATTCATTAGCCGGTGCGCCAGAAGATACAAACAAAAACTTGCTTGTTAAATTAAGCTGGAACGCAAGTGATGACCATCGTTTAGATTTCACTTATCAATGGCAAGACGACCAAGATGAGCGTAACTCTAGCACTGGCGGTGATAATATAGCATTAGTTTCAAGCACTTATGCATACGTAACTAAGTTTAATAACTTTTCATCTAAACTTTACTCTGATTGGTCTGAAAACTTTTCAACAGAAATTGGTGTGTCGTATAAAGATGTTACCTCTGATAGCGCAACTCGCTCTAACTTAGGAAGCATTACTGTTGAGGAAGACGGTAGAAATGGTCCTTCTTACAACTTTGGTACAGATCAATACCGCCATGCAAACCGTTCAGAAACACAAAATCTAACTTTTACGTTAGACGCTACGTATTTAATGGATGAGCATGAAATAAACTTTGGGGCTCAGTACGAGTCACTTCGTTTATATAACTTGTTTGCTCAAAACTCTCTTGGAACGTGGAAGTTTGATAGCTTAGAAAATTTTGAAAACCGTGAAATTGGTTCTTATGATTTCTCTTATCAAAATGCTTACACTAATGATTCAGCTGATACAGCATATGATGTAAGACGTAACCAGCTAGCGCTTTACATAGAAGATACTTTTTATGTAGGTGATGATTTAGAAGTTACAGCAGGTGTTCGTTATGAGCGCTTATCATCAGATGATAAACCAACTCTAAATGAAAACTTTGCTAATACGTATGGCTTTACTAATCAAGAAAATCTTGATGGTCTAGACATTATACTTCCTCGTGTTGGCTTTAAGTACTACGTAACAGAAGCGCTTACTATTAATGGTGGTATTGGTCGTTTCCAAGGCGGCATCCCAAATGTTTGGTATAACAATTCATTTCAAAGTGATGGCATTACTTTAGTATCAGCACAAAACGATGTAATTAATGACTACTATGCAAATAACACTGCCGATATTACTCAGGTTCCTGATGAAATAAAAAATACATTAGAGCAAGGTGCTGGTAGCGTTGCGTATATCGACCCTGACTTTAAATTGCCTTCAAGCATTCGTACTCAAATAGGTTTTGAATATGAGTTTGATTCTGAACTATTAGGTGATGGCTTTAAATGGCAAGCAGAAATTGCTTACCATAAAAAAGAGAATGAAGCAGTATGGCATAACTCGTCTATTAACCCAGTAGGCTTAGCAGCCGACGGCGAACGTGTTATCAATCAAAGTATTTACAGTGGCGATAATGTTGACATAGAAATGACGAATTCATCGGATGATGGTCGTTCAATTATTATTTCAACGGGTATTGCTAAACAATGGGACAATGGCCTGTTTGTATCGGCAAGCTATGCTCACCAAGATGTTACAGAATCATCAGCAGGTTCAGCCTCTCAGGCAGAAGGTAACTATAAGCACAATATTACAGTAAATCGTAATGAAGATATTGCAGCACGTGGCTTTTACGAAGTTGAGCACAGCTTTAAAATTAACTTAGCATATAACACTGAAATTTTTGAAGGATATGCTACTAAATTTAACGTGTATTTTGAGCGTCGCTCGGGTCGCCCATTTAGTTATACTATGAATATGTATAAAAAAGGTGATTTAGGCGATACAAGCTCTTTATTCTCTAATGGTGCCTACTTACCTTATATTCCTACAGGTGCTGATGATCCGAATGTAAATTGGGCTGATTCTAAAATGACTTGGGCTGAGTTAGAACCGTTATTAGAGCGTGCTGGTATATCTCAACGTGGTGGTATTTTAGGTAAAAACACAGCAACTCAGCCTTGGGTAACAACCATGGATGTAAGCATCAAGCAAGAAATACCTGGCTTTGCACAAGGTCACAGTGGTGAGGTTTACTTTATGATTGATAACTTCGCAAACCTTTTAAACAGTGACTGGGGTATAGAAAAGCGCTTAGGTTACTCTAACCAAACTATTTATGACTTTGGTGGTCTTGATGATCAAGGCAGATATAAAATAGACAACAGTTTTGGCGGTGCGGATGTGCGTAATTACTCGCAAATCAGTTCATCGTCATCAGCTTGGCAGGCTAAAGTTGGTATCAGCTACAAATTTTAAGCCTTAAAAACAATACAAATAACGTGTTAAGTTATTTGTAAATCACAATAAACCCATTGCAATTTGTAATGGGTTTTTTCATATTCCTCCCTATAATTTCACATGTTTGTCATAAAGCCCGCGTAATATACACCCCGATATAGAGTTATTGCTCAAAAAAACACTCAAATAGACAAAAATAGTACTATTTATTAAAAATATATTGCAGTTGTATTTTATTTGTAACGAATAAATGAGGTACACTAGTAACGGATTTTGAATAAATGAACTTCGACTGTTTATTTTTCAAAATTTAAAATAAAAATATAAAAATTTAATTATTAACTACACGGGAAAATTAAATGAAAACTCAATTACGCAAAACAGCTCTTTCACTTGCTATTGCAGCATGTGTTGGTGTAAGTGGCGCAGCAATGGCTAACGAAACGACCTCTGCAATTAAAGGTCAAGTAATGGGCCCTAATGGCAACCCAGCAGCCGGCACTAAAGTAACAATTTTACACGTACCTTCTGGATCAGTAAAAACAACTGAAGTAAATGACGCTGGTTATTTCACAGCTAAAGGTCTGCGAGTTGGCGGCCCTTATAAAGTAATTGTTGATTCAGATGTATATGCAGACCAAGAATTCAATAACATTATTCTTAATATTGGTAACGACTACCCAGTAAACGTTTCTCTTGAGTCACAATCAAGCATGGAACAAATTGTAGTTTCTGGCGCGCCAATTAGCTCTATGTCTGGCGGTACTGGCCCAGCGTCTACTTTCACACTTACAGATCTTGAAAATCAACCTGCTATTAACCGTGATTTGAAAGATATCATCCGCGTTGATCCACGAGTAGCAATAGATGATAGTCGCGGCACAATTAACTGTGGTGGTGGCAATCCAAAATTTAATAGCTTGACGCTAGATGGCGTTCGAATGAACGACAACTTTGGTTTAAGCTCAAATGGTTACCCTACTATTCGTGCCCCTTTCTCTTTTGATTCAATTGAACAAGTAGCTGTAGAACTTGCACCATTTGATGTTCAGTACGGCGGTTTTACATCGTGTAACATCAACGCAGTAACCAAGTCTGGCGGCAACGAAATTCATGGCGGCGTATTCTTCGATTACACTAATGACTCAATGAAAGGTGATACAATTGAAGGCGAAGACGTTGATAATGGTAGCTACAATGAAAAACGCTACGGTTTTAATGTTGGCTTACCACTAATTAAAGATTCATTATTTTTATATACTTCATATGAAAAACTAGAAGGCGTAGCACAATTTAACTATGATCCTTTAGGTTCAAGTGTTTCTGCAAGTGATTTAGCACGTATTCAACAGATTTCACAAGATGTATATGGCTACGATGCAGGTACGACTCCTTCGAGTGCACCTGTAGAAGATGAAAAAATACTAATTAAATTAGATTGGAACATTAACGACTCGCATCGTGCTAACTTAATTTATAACTATAATGATGGCTTTACATTATCTCAATCTGATACTGGCTCAACTCGTCTTTCATTAGACAGTCATTTTTATGAGCAAGGCGCAGAATTTACTTCAATCATCGGTTCACTATATTCGGATTGGAATGACGACTTTACAACTGAAATCCGTTTAGGTAAATCAGAACTAGATGCACGTGTTGAATCACTTGATGCTGCAAGCAGTTTTGGTGAATTCCAAGTAAACACATTGGATGGAGGTCGAGTATATTTAGGACCAGATGATTCTCGTCAATCAAATGATTTGGATTATGATACAACTACATTTAAACTTGCTGGTACGTACTACCTTGATCAACACACGATAACGGCTGGTTACGAGTATGAAGAGCTAGAAGTATTCAACCAATTCGTTCAACACACGCAAGGCGAATGGAGTTTTGCTAGTATTGATGATTACGAAGCCGGAATTGCAAGTGCAATTTTCTATAATAATGCCGCAGGTACAAATAATGCTGCAGATGCAGGTGCTAGCTTTTCATATGCTCAACATACTTTTTATGTTCAAGATGAATACAGCTTCTCAGACATTGATGCATCACTAACGTTTGGTCTGCGTTACGACAATTATACCAGCGATGACAAGCCTACATTAAATGAAAACTATACTGCACGTTATGGTTTCAGTAACCAATCAACATTTGATGGTATAGATTTAGTTCAACCTCGTATTGGCTTTGAATGGTATGCAACTGATGCACTTGAAGTTCGCGCAGGTTTAGGCTTATTCTCAGGTGGTAATCCAAATGTGTGGTTATCTAACTCATATTCAAACGACGGCATCACTAATATTAGCGCAAATCAGTTTGGTGCTATTGATTTATTTGCTACACCAAATGTCAATGGTGGCAAACCAGGTTTTGATGTACCACAGTCACAGTTTGACAAAGTAGCTAACACAGTAATTGGTTCTGGAGATAGTTTTACGAACGCAGTAGCTTCTGATTTTGAAATCCCATCAGAATGGAAATACTCAGTAGGTGCTACATATACAACGGAAGACGAATATGTAATCTCATTAGATTACCTTTACACTAAAAAGCGTGATGCAGCGACATTAATAGACCAAGCCCTTACTGACAGTGGTACTACTACTTTTGATGGCCGTCCTATTTTAAAGTCTATCGAAGATCGTGACGGTGATTTACTTTTAACTAATGTTAATGGCGACAGTGGTGAAACTTCTATCATCTCTGCAGCTGTAAGCAAAGCATTCGATAACGGCATTAAAGTACAACTATCGTATGCTTATACAGATGCTGATGATGTTAACCCAATGACGAGTTCTACAGCGAGCTCTAACTACGGTAACTTAGCAACGTCTAACCCGTTAGATCCTGGTGTATCTTCATCAGATTATGAAATACCTCATCGCTTTACATTAAATCTTGCATACACGCATGAATTTTTCGATGGGTATAGTACTCGCTTTAATTTATTCGGCGAAGCATACAAAGGCCTACCTTACAGCTTCACATTTAATGGTAACGATGAAGATACATTTGGTGATTTTAATTCAAATGATTCTCGCCAACTACTTTATGTACCATTAGTAAATGATCCTAACGTTGTTTATAACATGTCAGCAGACGAGATTAATGAATTTAATGATTTCATTGCATCTGAAGGCTTAAAACGTGGTGAAATTACGGGCCGTAACGCACAAAATTCTGATTGGTTTGTTAAATTTAACTTTAAACTAACTCAAGAAGTACCTGGCTTTATGGATGGTCATAAAGGCGAAGCATTCTTTGTTATCGATAACTTAACTAATATGTTAAATGATGACTGGGGTGTACTTAAGAAAGGTCCTTTCGTTGGCGCTCGTATGATTTCAACAGACATTGATGACCAAGGCCGTTACGTTTATTCAAACTTTAACGGTAATAATGCAAGCACCACAACTCAACGTGATGCATCTCTTTGGGAAATGCGTGTAGGTGTTCGTTACACTTTCTAATTTAACTTATTAAATTAGTTAATATTCTAAAAGCCCACTTTGGTGGGCTTTTTTATGCCTTTAATTTGTTATTTAACTTTTCAAAAATACTCACTAATACTTCGTATTCTTCGTTTGTTAAAGTGCTCAGTAATTGTTTTTCCCAATTCAGTGCATCGGGCGCTATATTTTCATATAAGCTTTGCCCTGCTTTGCTCAGTACAAGTAAGGCCGCGCGTTTGTCTTGCTTATTTAGCTCACTTCTCACTAAACCTTTATCTATTAAAACTTTTACCGCGCGCGACACTGTCGACTTGTCCATATTTGCTTGCGTGCATAAATCCTTTGCGTTGCTTTGGCCATATTGCGCTAAGTTAGCAAGTATTCGCCACTGGGGAATATTTAAACCGTATTTAGCTTGATAAACCTCGGCAAAGTCGTTACTTACACGTGTTGCTATATTGGTTAATTGATAAGGTAAGAACGTTGCTAGATCAATTTTCATTTTTGGTAATCCCTGCTTTATTAGGTTTACTTTGGTGTTCATTAATATTTACGCAGGTGCGTAGTTGCACATTTGATATTAGTCTCACTTGAGAGTACCTTAACTGAAATAAAAAGAATATTAAACCAACCTCTCTCACAGGAGTCAGTAATGGCGACACAATTAAGTTATATGACCGGCTTTGGTAATGAATTTGAAACACAAGCGCTACCCGGTGCACTGCCAATAGGGCAATTTAGCCCACAAAAGGTTAAATACGATTTATACACCGAGCAATTTAGTTCGACTGCGTTTACGGCTCCTCGCGCTTCAAATCGCCGCACTTGGTTTTACCGTCTTCGTCCGTCTGTAGTGCAAGGTGATTACCAAGCAATTGATAACGGCCTTATAAGAACAGCCCCAATCACTGAAGCCGTAACACCACCAACAATGCTACGTTGGAACCCTATTGATATGCCTTCACAGCCTACTGATTTTATTGATGGCTTGGTAACTATGGCTGCTAATGGCAGTGCCAATGGGCAATCTGGTATTGGCATTCATGTATATGTCGCTAATCAGTCAATGCAAGGACGTTACTTTTGCAATGCCGATGGCGAAATGTTGTTTGTCCCTCAGCAAGGTGAGTTATTAATTCACACCGAGTGCGGTAAGTTAAGCATTAAACCAGGTGAAATTGCTGTAATTCCCAGAGGAATTAAGTTCTCTGTTGATTTAATTGACGATACAGCCCGTGGTTATATTTGTGAAAATTATGGTCATGCGTTAGAGCTTGCAGAGCGAGGGCCTGTTGGTGCAAACGGTTATGCCAACGACAGAGACTTTCAATATCCCGTTGCTGCCTTTGAAGATAAAGAAGGTGACTTTGAGCTTGTTTCTAAATTTAACGGTAATTTATTTAGCTGTGAAATTAAGCACTCTCCTTTAGATGTAGTTGCATGGACGGGTAATAGTGCGCCCTATAAATACGACTTATCGCGTTTTAATGTGATGAATACAGTGAGCTTTGATCACCCCGACCCGTCTATATTCACTGTGCTAACCTCTCCTTCTGCTACTGAGGGTATGGCAAATGTCGATTTTGTGATATTTCCACCGCGTTGGATGGTAGCCGAAAATACATTCCGCCCGCCGTATTATCACCGCAATATTATGAGTGAATTTATGGGCTTGATTGAAGGTGTGTATGATGCAAAAGAGCATGGTTTTGTACCTGGTGGCGCAAGTTTACACAATTGTATGTCGCCACACGGACCTGAAGCAGACGTATTTGAAAAAGCCTCAAACGCTGAGCTTACACCACAAAAATACGAAAACACATTGGCCTTTATGTTTGAGTCACGCTATATAATTTCACCGACAAAATATGCATTAGAAGGTAAAGAGCGCCAACCAAATTACACCGATTGCTGGCGTACTATTAAAAAACAATTTACAGGTTCACAGGATTAATTATGAAATTATACAGCTACTTTCGCTCATCAGCGGCTTATAGGGTGCGTATAGCGCTTAACTTGAAAGCAATCGATCATGAACTTGCTATTGTTAACCTTTTAAAATCGGAGCAGCTTGGGGAAGAATACTTAGCGACTAATCCACAAGGCTTACTACCTGCACTTGAAACCAATGATGGTGTTTTAGCACAATCGCTTGCAATACTGGAGTGGCTAGATGAAACTTATCCGCAATCGCCATTAATTACAGGAACCGCGTGGCAAAAGTCGCAAATAAGAAATTTAAGCTTTGCCATTGCCTGCGATATTCATCCTGTTAATAATTTACGCGTGCTGAAATATTTATCAAACGAATTAGGTGTTGATGACGAGGCTAAAAATAAGTGGTATCGACATTGGATAGAAGTTGGTTTTGAAAAAATAGAACTGATGCTAAACGAAAATGATGACTACTGCTTTGGTGACCAACCAACACTTGCTGACATTTGTTTAGTGCCGCAAGTATTTAATGCAATTCGTTTTAACGTAGATATGAGCGCTTATCCAAAAATTGCAGCCATTTACGAACATTGTAATAAATTAGCTGCATTTAATGACGCTGCACCGCAAAATCAACCCGATGCAAATTAAGCTAATTTAGATTAACTTTGTAGCGCGCTATGAATAACCGTAACGTGCTCAATTAAATCTAAGCCCAGATCAGTTAAATATCCGCCATCTGGGCTATCTATAATCCCTTTTTCAAATAAACGTTGCGCTGCGCTAAGTAAGCTTGGCTCTGCGTCTGAATGTAATTTAATACCTTGCATTTTACTGTCGCGAGGGAATTTTGCTAATAGTGTGAATTCTTCGATCATTGTTTGATTAAATTGCATTGTGTGCACCTTTTTATTGTTCTGTGAATAACTAAGTTTATAATTAAATCACTTTGTGTACTTTACACTAGCACGTTTTTTAGCTTAATGTATTATTTTTACCCACTATTTAGAGGCCTCTAATGCGTAACTTTTTAATTCTATGTTTTTGTTTTAGCAGCTTATCGTATTCAATACTTAGTGAAGCAACAACGCTTAAAACCCATTCAATTATTGATGCAAACCAGTTTGTAAATGAAGAATCAAACTGTTGGTATGACAACAAACGCTATAGCGAAGGGGCGTTAATACAAATTCACTCATTTACACTTTTGTGCGGTGCTAAAACACCCCAGCACAGTAACAGCCAACTCATTTGGCTTAAAATAGATAAACAAGGTAATGCTATTTACCCAACAGCTCCTAAAACAATCACTGTGAATTAGCGCTAAAAGCTGATTTGAGCTACAATGCACGCAGTTTAAATAAGTAGTATGGCTATGGATAATCAACCTAAAAACCCTTTACATGGGGTAACGTTAGAACAAATACTTGTTGAGTTAGAACAGCGACTTGGCTGGAGAACACTTGGCGAGCAAGTAAAAATAAAATGCTTTACTGATCAACCGAGCATTAAATCGAGTTTAAAGTTTTTGCGTAAAACGCCTTGGGCTCGCGATAAAGTGGAAGCACTTTATATTCACACTATAAATAACAAACCTATTCGTAGACCAAAAAGTGCACCGAGAGAAAAATCTTCTCAAGCGCCTGATACTACAGGGTTTGTTTGGCCATCAATTAAAAAATGATGTAAAAAAGGAGCTGATTTAGCTCCTTTTTGATTATAACTAGCGCGGTTTATTGCTCTTTACAAATCACATTTAATGAGGCTGGTTCAATAGTAATAACCAGTTTTTGAGCTGTTTTAACCTCACCATCTAGTACGTACTTAAGCTCTCCTTCGCCTGTAACCTCGACCCTTTTAGCATTTGTATGGTGCGAATTTATTGCTAAATGTGTTTGCGTTAAACTACTAAACATCAGTTCTGCAATACTTAGTACTGTGGTTGAATCTTCATTATTTGGTGTTAACCAATTTATATCGAGTAGCCCGTCACTATGATCAGGTTGCCCGCCACCTTGCGCCAATAACGTTGTAAAAGGCGCAGCATTAGCCACAATAAAGCTATTGGTGCAAATTTCTTGAGGTTCATTGTCATCAAGCTTTACGTTAAGTAACAATGATTTTTGCTCGTTAAAGGCTTGAAAAAAGCCGTTCAAATAAGCAAGTTGCCCTGATTTATTTTTGGACTTTCTATCTGCTTTTTCAATCATTGACTGCTCAAAGCCAATACCCGCAAGCAACAATACCAGTTCATTATTGCAATAAGCAGTATCTATTAAACTTGTTTGACCATCTATAATTAAATCACAAGCTTGTTCTACAGGAATAAATTTAGAGCTAATACCCATTAATACATGGGCTAGTGCATTCGCTGTACCCATTGGGATGATACCTAGTTTACATTGTGTATTTACAAGTATGCTTGCAACTTCTGCTACGGTACCATCGCCACCACACGCTATTATAATATCTGGATTTTGCGCAATTGCCTGTTTAGCAAGCTCAATACCATTAACCTCTTTTGAAGTAGTAAGCACTTTCAAATCGTAATAAGCCGATAGCCGCGCAACAATTAAATGCTCTTTTTCTTGCCATAATCGTGTACCAGATACAGGGTTTGCAATTAAAACGGCTTTGTTTTTAATCAGCAGTTCGCCTTTTTTATGGCGTTTAGCAAGATGACGAAGCTGATGCTTATTTAAGTTTGCGGTTTCGCGGGTTTCTTTTATTTGTGCAAGCACTTCATGTACATCTGCATTTTTATTTTGACTCAATAAATAAGCCGCCATAACAAAAACTGAACGCCCACGCCCTAAAGCGCAATGTACAACAACGCGATGATTTTCTTTAATATGGTGATGTATCCAATTAATAGCCTGATTTAACTGCGAATGGGTAGGAATACTATGATCGAGTACCGGAATATTTAAGTAATCAATACTTTCTTGCGTAGAGCTCCATTCGAGGCCGTCAAATTCACACGTTACATCTAAAATAGCCGTGATCCCGTTACTTTTTAATGTATCTATATCTGAGGGGAATAATCGGCAAGCTAAAAATAGATTTTCGTTTATTTGTTGAATGGGCGGTACTTTATCGCGCTTACGTGACCAAGCATTATAGATTTGTACACCAAGCAGAAATGGCACAAACGCCCAGCGTATATAAAAAGGGATCACCCCATTTTCACGTTTTCTAAATATTTTTGCAGTATTAAAAATATATGCGGTACTCACTAATAAAAGTGACAGTGCAGTCCAATAAAAAATAATAGCAAAATAAACAGAGTCCACTTCCCAACCAATAAAAATAAGCAGTAGTGCTAAAAGTGAATAACCAATTGCAGCCCACATAATTTCTCCTTGTTATAAATAATCCCGTTTTTTAATCTTAATTTAAACGGCTTTATGTAGTCTTTTGCAAATATCACGCCATATAAAAAACACTTAAAACTCAAAAATATATCTTAACCAACTGATATTTAAAATAATAAAACACACTCCCTCAAGTGACCTCATTCTTTGTGCACTTTTTACAGACATGTGAATAAATTATACCTACATGTTTAGTTTCAATATCTTAACAGTTGTCGCTTGTATTAACGTGTAAATCAGCCAGTCTAAATCACTTGAACTCTGGAAAATAAATGGTTAGAGAAAAATAAATATGGTTCAATACGTTAGTAATTTTCTTAACCAAAGTTCAAGTTGAATAGCAATTTTTGCCTTAAAATCACCATTTCAACCGTTTACTCAATGATAATAAGAAAACAGGACCACTGTGGATAACGATACCCAACGCCCTCTTTTTAGCGCAAAAGAGCAAGGAGATACTGATGGACAAATTTGTGGGCTAAAATAAAAAAGCTAGCCAAAATATTGGCTAGCTTACTTTTAGTTATCTATTTTTAACGTTACCGGGCTTTATCAAATGGCATCAGTAATGTTTTCATCGCAGGGCGAAGCGCTATTAGTACCGTTTCTTCGGTTAGTTCAGGGTAAAGTAACTTTCTGAGTAATAACCCTGCCATCATCGAAAAAATAACATTAATTCGGCTTTCAAGTTCAAGCTCATCAATGTCTTTGAGCGCACTTCGCTCGCTTGTTAAAAGCTGCCTCATGCGCCCTCTTGCTTGAATATCAGTTTCGCGCAAAAGAGTAGCGACTTTCATATTACGACCTGCTTCTGCCATCATGTCTAAATCAATAACACACGAGCCCGTATCCATGTGTCGTTGCACACCAATATTTAAGCCATCTAAAAGAGCTGCTAAAACATCACCGGGGTGATCTTCAAACTTTTGAAAGATAGAGAACATTTCTTCCATATCTTTTTCAATAATGCTTTCTATAATGGCTTCTTTGCTTTCAAAGTAATTATAAATATGGCCTGCACTCATCCCTGCCGTTTTAGATATTTCTGCCATACCTGCACCGTGGTAACCTTTTCGGCGAAAACACTCTGCAGCAGCCGCTAATATTTGCTCACGCCTAGCCAGTGCTATCGCGGGATCAGTTTGCCTTTTGGTTTTAGGCTTCATGTTCAACTCCACTACCAAGTTATAAGCTCAGTAAAGCAAGAGCTATAAATAGTCTCGCCATATAAATTGTAATGCGGCTTTAAAAAGCCGCATATATTATTTCTCTTCCTGAGTTATTTCACTGGTTACGTTCCATCCGCCGCCAAGCGCTTTGTACAAGTTAATTTGACTCGCAAGATAAGCTTGCTGACCCGCAATTAACTGCTGTTGTGCGCCATACCATGTACGCTGAGCATCAAGTACTTGCAAGTAGCTATCTGCACCTTTTTCGTAACGCATTTTTGATAAATCAAACGTGATTTGTCGGCTACTTATAAGCATATCAAGTGCACTTAATTGCTCTTGGTAGCCCTCTCTATCGGCAAGTGCATCAGCAACTTCGCGAAACGCATTTTGAATTTTCTGCTGATACGTTGCTACCGCAATTTCTTGATCTGCTTTTGCTACATCAAGATTTGCTTGGTTACGTCCCATATTAAAAATAGGTAAGCTAATTGACGGCACAAAACTCCATGTACCCGAGCCTGAATCAAACAAGCCACTTAAATCACTTGAAGCAGAGCCGGCATTGGCTGTTAAGCTAATGCTTGGATAAAACGCCGCACGTGCAATACCAATATTGGCATTTGCAGCAAGCATTAAATGCTCAGCGGCTTTAATATCAGGGCGCTGCGATAACAAGTCAGACGGTAAACCAACGGGTACTTCTGGCATGCTGATCAAGTTAGTCAAGTCTTTATTTGGCAGTAAATCAGCTGAAACAAATTTACCCACTAATAAATCTAGGGCACTTTTATCACGCTTTAACAAACGCTTGTACGTTGCTATGTCTACTTTTGCTGTAGCAACTGTACTTCTAAGCTGCTCAAGGGTAATTGAAGAAGCTGCACCTAAATCAAAGCTTTTTTGCGTAAGCGATAATGACTCTTGCTGAGAGGTGAGCGTTTCTTTTGCAAGCTCTAGCAGTTGTAAATCCGTCGCGTAATTGAGCCATGCATTTGCCAACTCTGAAATTAACGACACTTGCGTGCTGTATTGGCTAAGCTCTGTAGAGTATAAATTTTGCAGGGCTTGCGCTGATTGGTTACGCACTTTGCCCCAAATATCTAACTCGTAGGAGGTAATACCCACTGTTGCACTGTACTGCGAGCTAATAGTAGCATCGCCAGTCCCCGCTAAATCAGCAGGTAAGCGCTGACGCGTACCTGATGCGTTTAAATCAAGAGACGGATACAAAGCAGAGTCTTCAATTTGATACAAACCACGCACACGCTGCACATTAAGCACTGCAATTTGCATGTCTTTATTATGCTCAAGGCTTTGGCTAATTAACGTTTGTAGTTTTTCATCATTAAAAAACTGCTGCCAATTTAATTGCTGCGCAGCGCTTTGCGCAGTACCTGATGCATAAGCATCAGATACTGGTAGCACAAGGTCTTTTTGCTCTGGCGCTAATTGACAACCGCTTAGCACCAATAAAGCAATTGCACTTAGGCTGAATGTTTTAATGCTCATTCTGCGCTCTCCTTTGTTGTTTCGTTAGTTTTACCAGGAAATACACGGCGAACTAACACAAAGAATAACGGTACAAATACAACAACTAATATTGATGATGCGAGTGTGCCGCCAATAATCGAAATACCTAACGCATTTTGCGCACCAGAACCCGCACTTGAGGCTATTGCTAGTGGTAAAACACCACAAATAAAGGCCATCGAAGTCATGAGTATTGGGCGCAAACGTAAGCGTACAGCTGCAATAGCAGCATCAACTAAACCAAGTCCTTCTTCCATTTTATGAATCGCAAACTCAACAATAAGTATCGCATTTTTAGATGCCAAACCAATGGTGGTCAACAAGCCTACCTGCAAGTAAATATCGTTAGATAAACCACCAGCGAGTGCCGCCATAATTGCACCAAATATACCCAGTGGTACAATCATCATTACCGCAAATGGTACCGACCAACTTTCATAAAGCGCGGCTAAACATAAAAATACAAACAACAGCGATAAGCCATATAATAAGGGTGCTTGACCACTACTTGAGCGCTCTTGGAATGAAATACCGGTCCACTCAGACGAAATACCATTAGGCAACTGTTTAACTAATCGCTCCATTTCATCCATTGCCTGTCCCGTGCTGTAACCAGGCGCTGCACTACCTTGAATTTCCATTGCTGAAAAACCATTGTAACGCTCTAAGCGTGGTGAACCGTATGTCCAAAACGAGCTAGCAAAAGCTGAAAACGGCACCATGTCGCCATTATCATTGCGCACATACCACTTGTTTAGATCCTCAGGCACCATACGCGATTGCGCATCACCTTGTAGGTATACTTTCTTCACGCGACCACGGTCTATAAAGTCATTTACATAACTACTACCCCAAGCAGTGGCAAGCGTGCTGTTTATATCGCCTTGTGAAACACCAAGTGCTTCAGCTTTAGCTAAATCTACATCAAGTTGAAGTTCTGGCATGTCTTCTTGTCCATTTGGACGTACGCCCGCTAAAATTGGGCTTTGGCTCGCCATACCTAATAATTGGTTTCTTGCCGCTAATAAATCATCATGTCCAAGGCCAACACGGTCTTGTAAAAAGAGAGTAAAGCCATTGGCCGTACCCAGCTCAACAATTGCCGGTGGTGGAAATGCAAAAACAAAGGCTTCTTTTATTGTTGAAAAGTAGCCCATTGCTTTACCTGCAACCGCTTTAACAGATAAATCATCTCGCTGACGCTCATCCCAATGCTTAAAGTTAACAAACGCAATCGCTGAGTTTTGGCCAGAACCTGCAAAACTAAAACCAGTCACGGTAAAAATACCGTTTACTGCTTCGGATTGATCATTTAAGAAATGGTTTTCTACTTTTTTAACAACCTCAAGTGTTTCTTGTGTTGTAGAGCCTGCCGGTAATGACACTTGGTTAAACAAAATACCTTGGTCTTCGTCAGGCAAAAATGCCGTTGGTAAGCTTGAGAATACATAAACCATGCCGCCCACAATCACGCAATAAATAAGCAAATAGCGCTTAGAGTGCGTAAGCATACGGCCCACAAAGCTTTGTGCTCCAGAGTTTGTTTTATCAAAACCACGGTTAAAGCCTGTAAAAAATCGGCCAAATAACGTGTTATTGTTATGTACATGGCTTGGTTTTAAAAGCGTTGCACACAATGCAGGTGTTAAAATTAGGGCCACTAAAACCGATAACCCCATCGCAGATACCAGTGTTATAGAAAATTGACGATAAATAATCCCAGTAGAGCCGCTAAAGAACGCCATTGGTATAAATACCGCAGAAAGTACCATGGCAATACCGACCAACGCGCCTTTAATTTCATCCATAGATTTACGCGTTGCTTCAAGTGCCGATAGCTTCTCTTCGGTCATTAAGCGCTCAACGTTTTCGACTACAACAATCGCATCATCCACAAGTAAGCCTATGGCAAGCACCATCGCGAACATGGTTAACGTATTGATTGAATAACCAAATGCGTACAAAATACCAAACGTACCAAGCAATACCACAGGCACGGCAATGGTCGGAATAAGCGTTGCACGGAAGTTTTGTAAAAACAAATACATGACGACAAATACTAAAATAACCGCTTCAATAAGCGTATGAACTACTTTTTCAATTGATAAAGATACAAATGGTGTGGTGTCATAGGGTACAACTACGTCTAACCCTTCAGGAAAATAAGGTTTTAACTCTTCAATGGCGGCTTTAACGCCTGCAGCTGCATCAAGTGCATTCGCGCCACTGGCCAATTTAATACCTAAACCCGAAGCAGGTTGTCCATCGTAGCGTGCTACAACACGGTAGCTTTCGCCACCCAACTCTACACGTGCAACATCCTCAAGGCGGACAAAAGAGCCATCGGGATTTGTTTTTACTAAAATATTCTCAAACTGCTCGACCGTTTGTAAACGACTTTGCGCTGTCACCGTTGCATTAAGTTGCTGCCCATCAACGGCAGGCATACCGCCAAGTTGACCAGCAGATACTTGTGCATTTTGCGCGCTAATTGAGGCGCTAATATCCGCTGGCGTTAGTTTGTAATTTTGCAGTTTTGAAGGGTCTAACCAAATTCGCATAGCGTATTGTGAGCCAAATAATTGCACTTCACCTATGCCTTCAACACGTGAAACAATATCTTGCACGTTTGATGATACATAATCACCAATATCGATGTTGGTCATACTGCCATCTTTAGACACAAAACCTAATACCATCAAAAAGTTACGCGCAGACTTTGCAACAACGACACCTTGCCTTTGTACTTCTTCAGGTAAAAGTGGTGTTGCTGTCGCTAATTTATTTTGCACTTGAACTTGTGCAATATCAGGGTCTGTTTCGGCGCTAAACGAAAGAGTAAGCGTTGCTGAACCGCTCGACTCAGACGTTGATGACATATAAAGTAAGCCATCAAGCCCTTTCATTTTTTGCTCTATAACTTGCGTAACGGTATCTTCAAGCGTACGTGCAGATGCACCAGGGTACGTTGCCGTGATACTAATTGCTGGCGGTGCAATTGACGGATACTGTGCAATTGGCAAGCTTTGTATAGCCAAAATACCTGCTAGCATCACTACTATTGCCAGTACCCATGCAAAAATGGGCCTGTCGATAAAAAATCGTGACATTACAACTCTCCGTTATTGCGCTTTATCAGCTTTTGTAGATGACTGAATTTCAGAAGGACTCACTGGCGCACCCAGGCGAATTTTTTGTAAGCCTTCTACAATTAATTTATCGCCATCACTTAGGCCATCAGTAACAAGCCAATCTGAACCAACGGTTCTATCCACTTTTAACACGCGACTTTCTACTTTATTGTCTTTACTGACAACCATTGCTGTTGGCTCGCCTTTGTTGTTACGGCTTACACCCCGTTGCGGTACTAAAATCGCATCCGCTTTAACGCCTTCAACAATAGATGCACGTGCATACATGCCTGGTAATAATAGCTTTTCAGGGTTAGGGAATTTAGCGCGCAAAGTTACAGAGCCGGTACTTGGGTCAACAGTCACTTCTGAGAACTGCAACGTTCCTTTGTGAGAATACGCCGAGCCATCTTCCATTATTAATTCAACATCTGTTTGGCTGTTTGCATCAATACCTAAACGGCCAGATGCAATCGCTTTTTTAAGTTGCGTCAACTCATTGCTCGATTGTGTTAAATCAATATAAATTGGGTCTAATTGAGTCACCGTTGCAAGTGCTGTACTTTGATTTGCACTTACTAGTGCACCCACTGTTACGCTTGATTTACTAATTTGGCCACTAATAGGGGAAGATACATGGCTGTAATCAAGGTTAATTTGCGCTGATTTTAACTGGGCTTTAGCCGTTAATAATTCAGCATTTGCTTGTTTGTACGCAGCATCCGCTTCGTCAAAATCTTGTTGACTCACTGCTTTGATTTTTAAGAGTTCGCCGTAACGTGATGCTTTTGATTTAGAGCTGGCGATGCTTGCCTCTGCGCGTGCAACGCTCGCTTCACTTGCTGCAAGGTCTGCTTCAAATGTAGCTGGGTCTATTTGATACAGTGCTTGGCCTTGCTTAACCTCTTTACCTTCGACAAATAAACGAGATTGCACAATACCACTTACTTGTGGGCGAATTTCAGCAATTTGAAATGCACTGATACGACCAGGAAGTTCTTTTTTGAGAGTAAGCGCTTGGCTTTTTAATGTCAGTACACCCACTGGCACAGCTTGAGGAGCTGAAGCTTGTGACTGCTCAGTTGCTTGGTCACAACCAGTTAAAGCAACAGAACCTACGAGGGCGGACAATACAAATAAAGCGATGCGGGAACGCTGCATGTTAAATACCTTTTAGTTTAGAGTGAACGATCATTCTAAATTAAAACGCGCTGAGAATGAATCTTAATTAGAAGAAATTTACACAAACTTACATTCCTCAGTACAATATACGTCTTAGGTTGCATTTAATGTTAATTAGATGAAAATAGAATCAAGACTGTATGAAAATAAAACAACTGAACATGTTGAAATAATATCTCATTTTAGAAACGAAGTGTTTAACAGACACAAAAAAGCCAAGCAAATACAGCTTGGCTATTTATATAAAAACTAAAGCGCACCTTATTTTAAAGGATATTAGCACTGTGCTAAGTAATAACTCTTGAAACTAATAACTGCTCTACCCTAATACCCTCTACATCAACCACTTCGAATTTAAAGCCTGAAAAGGTTAAATGTTCCGCACGCTTGGGTATTCGCTTCATATTGTAAATTAAAAAGCCTGCAACGGTTTCATAGTGCATTTGCTCAGGAAACTCTTCTATGTCCAGCAGTTTTGCTAAATCGCTAATCGGAGTTAAACCATCAACTAACCAAGAGTCTTGATCGCGTTCTATAATTAATTCATCGCCTTGGTGAGTTATTAAATCCCCCATAAAGCCTTTCATTAAGTCTTTTACCGTAACGATACCGACCGATAAAGCGTATTCATTAACAACAACGGCAAACGGTTTGGCTGCACTTTTAAAGGCATTTAATGCTTCTGAGAGGCTTAATGTCTCGGGTAAATAAAAAACATCTTTATCAATCAACTCATCATTTATATTGGCTGCTTCACCTTTTAATACTTGTCGTAAAATATCTTTTGATTCAACAGAGCCATGTAACTTGTCTAAGCTCCCTGACACCACTAAAAAGTGATTATGAGGATGATCAATAATTTTAGTCGCAATATTATGACTCGATTCGTTTAAATCAAAATAGACAATTTGGTCGCGTGGCGTCATTACACTTGATAAAAACCGCGCTTCTAAATCAAACACATTGCCTATTAATTCATACTCTTGCTTTTGCAAGCTTCCGTATGCAGCACCTGCATCCATCATCGCAACAATATCTTCAGTTGTTACATTGTCTTCCCGCTCTGCGGGTACTTTAAATAAGCGCAGTACAAAGTTAGTTACACCATTAAAAAACATCACTAACGGGGTTAAGGCAAAGGTCACCCAACGCATTATAGTCACCACTCTCACAGCGACTGCTTCTGGCATGATCATCGCTAAGCGTTTGGGCATTAAATCGGCGAACAATATAAACAAAGACGTAATAGTAAAAAACGAAAATAAAAAGCTAATTTTCTCTACATGTGCGCCTTGATAAAATAGTACCAACACGCTTTCAACATAAGGAGATAAAGCCTGCTCGCCCACAATACCACCCAATATCGCAATCGCGTTGAGTGCTATTTGGATCATGGCAAAAAAAGCCCCTGGATTTTCTTGTAGCTTTAATACCGCTGCTGCTTTTATATTTCCTTCATCTGCCATTACTCGCAGTTTTATTTTACGCGACGCCGCAATTGCTATTTCTGACATAGCAAACAACGCACTGATCAAGATCAATAAGCTAATCCCGATTAAATCACCCATTTAACGCTCCAAAAAAGTTAGTGCTTTTGAAACAAAAGCAGCTGATTATAGTCGGTTTTTTAAACGCAGCAATTTAAATTTAAAAAATATATTAAAGTAATTATATTTCATGGTGTTATATTAATAAAACCACTTATTTTACTATTCTAATATTTTTAAATGCAGCTTTTAATTGCGTAACTAAGGCAGGATCCATATTAATATTGCAAGCAAAGTACAAAGGGGATTGTGTTGTCTTCAAACTCAGAACAGGTTCAAGTAATTTAAGCCTTGGCTCAGCTTGAATTCGATAGTCAAATTGCTTTTTACTAAGCACAACAAAATCTAGAATATCGTCGCGAGTACTAATAAGTTTATCTATTTTGTCTAGGCTATCTATAAGTAATAAATGCTTACTTTCGCTAAAGCCACGCTCTAATAAATAATGATGACTAAAGTTATCACGCAGTACTGCTATTTTATACTTTTTGGCATTATTGAGAGTATTTAACTTTATACCTCTGGACTTAAGCCCATATATAGCAGAGTCAAAGCTTTCTAGCTCGCCTATCCAAGTAAACTTATTCTCTCTATTAGGGAGTCGCACTATCGAAAATATACAGGTGTTTTTATCACGTAATGTTGCGTTGTACGATATGGCCCAACTATAGGCAAACATAGTGTAATTTATACCTGACCCTTCTAGCGCTTTATGAACTTTATCGACAGAGCGGCCAATGAGTTTGTTATCTTCATTGATGTACTGAAAGTCCGGAAATACTTCCGTTACTATTGTAATTTCAGTGGCGTTAACCTTAATACAGATAACGCACAGTAAAAAGATAAACCACTTCATTTAACTGAGCCTCATGATAAGTACATTAATAAATATAGCTGAGGCTCTGCGAACTGCTAGTTTTTAGTAGTGTATAAGCACGACCAATTTACTTGTTCATTGCGTTGATTAAAAAGGCCGATATTTTAGCGCCTTCTCTGAGTGTTGTTTCAGAACTAGACTGACCGACAAGCGAACTGTCGGTAAATGGCGCTATTTCCATCATATCAGCCCCCGTAATTGGAAACTCATCCGCAATGGCTGATAAAATATCAAGCGCATGCTGTGGTGTTAAACCATTATGTTCTGGCGTACCTGTGGCAGATGCAAACTCGGCATCAAGCGCATCAATATCAAAGCTTACATATACTTCATCAACGTTATCGGCTTTTAATTGTGCAATAGCGTCGGCAGCAACCGCTGCTGCGCCGCGCTCAATAATTTCATGTGCCCAATGTTGCTTAACGCCAAAGGTACTTTCCCAGTGCGCTTTAGGCTTGCCACTTGAGCGTATACCAAATTGTATTAAATGATGCGGTGCCGGTAAAAACTCTAATATATGTGTACACCACGAGCCAAAACATAAATCAATACCTAAGCGCTCCACAAGTAAATCGGTATGCGCGTCAAAATGAATAATAGCCGTGCGCTTACCTTGCTCACGTTTTGCTTTTAAGTACGCTTTAGTAAGTGGGTAACTAATTGAGTGATCGCCACCAATACCAAATAATCCTTTATCTTTAAACGTTGCGTAAAAACTGTCGCAGACATCTTCAGTGATTGATAATGGGCTTACGTAATAATCGTTATCTTCATCACCATATAAAGCTTTTTGGCAATTAGAAATGGTTGCATCATTTAAGTATTTGTCATGAAGTAAATGCGGGATTACACGTACATCGCCTAAATCAAACGAATGACATTGCGGATGCTGATCAATTAATGCTGAGCGCACAAACAATGGCCCCCAGTTTGCGCCGCGTAAAATCCCACCGCCACAGTCTGAACTAATACCTAACATAACGGCTTTATGTGGTGAGCTTGGTAATTCGTTTAAAGACTCGCGCCACAAGTTATCAACGTTTTCAGTTTGTCCGTAAAGTTTATTACGCAGTGCGGCTTTGCGCTCTTTTGCAGTATTTACTGTGTATACGCCATCGCCCGGTGCGCACAAACAGTGCTCAACTTTGTTTTTAAATGCTTCAAATTGTGTGCTCATAATAAACTCCTTCGGTTTTTATTCTGTACGTAGCTAATTAGTTTTGATTACTTTTGATTAGTTATGCAAAATCACTAAAAGTGCCTAAACTTCAAATAAATGTCACTTTGCTAAATAAGTCAGTGCTTAATATAAGTAAACACGTTAGTTTTTAGGTGTTCACAAAAAACTTAAATCATTGAATTTGTTTGATATTAGTGAAGCTTTATAATCATCACTTTAATTGTAGCTACGCGCTTGAGTGATACTTATTATGTCTGCTTGAACATGTCAACAGCGCAACAAGGCTAGGTATATAAGTACTTGAGTGAATATTCATAGTTGGTGAATAAATCAAATTAGTCCTTAAAATTATTAAGGATTTATTGGAAGAGTTAAGGTAAAACGGACAATCGTCCTGTACTTAATAAACGTTTCTAGCAATGATGCTAGATTGACAACAAATTATTATAAAAGGCTTAGCTATGGAAAAGGTATTTCACTTAGGACTATGTATTGACGATCTTAAAGGTGCAAAACTTGCGATTGTACCGGGCGATCCAGATCGTGCAGCACGTATTTCACAATTCCTAGACAACCCAACCTGCCTTGCTCAAACTCGCGAGTTTCATGTTTATTTAGGTCAATTAAACGGCCACTCTGTGGTTATATGTTCTACAGGTATTGGTGGTCCATCTACGTCGATTGCAGTAGAAGAATTAGCACAACTTGGCGTGCGTAAATTTTTACGTATTGGTACAACCGGTGCAATTCAGCCACACATTAACGAAGGCGAAATTTTAATTAGCCAAGCGTCTGTACGTTTAGACGGTGCAAGCCAACATTTTGCACCACTTAGCTACCCTGCTGTGTCTGACTTTTATGCAACACAAGCTATGGTACAAGCATGTAAAAACTTAAATATCGATTTCCATATTGGTATTACTGCATCAAGCGATACATTCTACCCAGGGCAAGAGCGTTACGATACGCACTCTGGTTACGTTCCTAAATCACTACAAGGTAGCTGCGAAGAGTGGCAAAAATTGGGCGTGATGAACTATGAAATGGAATCGGCAACATTATTTACTATGTGTGCAGCCCTTGGATTACAAGCAGCATGTGTAGCAGGCGTACTTGTTAACCGTACTCGCCAAGAAATACCAAATGTAGACCACGGTGAAATTGAGCGTAAATCTGTAGCAGTCGTATTAGAAGCAGCTAAAGTATTACTTGATTAATACAGATTATAGCAGTTAGTGAGTGAGTTATTTAATTCGATAGAGTGACTCGCTTTAATAAAGCACAGCTCCGGCTGTGCTTTATTGTATGCAAGCCACTATTTAAGTGGTGCGCTAATTACTTCTATTGCCGGTAGATTTTTAAAACTTGCAAGTACAGCACGTGCTACACCCGCTTGGTTTTCATGGCCTGCGGTTTCTAAAAGTGTAATTGATTTTACTGTACTTTCGTTAAAGCTAAGCCCCGCTAAAAAGAACTGACTTAGTGCACTTTGTAGTGGCGATAAACTTGGACTGTAAGCTGCATTTTCGGCGTAACTTCCGTAAAAATCACCATCACTAAATGTACTTATTTTTACGGCGCTAAAGTTTTGGCTGTAAGGCACGTACGCATTAAGTGCAAAACGCGCAAGGGTTTCATCAAGGCCATCAAGGCTAAAATTACCTTGCTGTGGTTTTGGGTTAAATAAGCTAAATTCGTTACCTAAATCGGTAGGTCCAAATGAATGCGGCAGTAATTCAGCAAGTTTAAATTGCTGATCAGGAAGTAAAATATCAAACTCTTTCGCATCAGCTAGTTCGTTCATAAACTGGCGACAATACCCACAAGGCGCATCGCTAATCGCTATTTTAACTATTTTTTTAGCGCCGTTTAACCATGCGTTATTTATAGCCGATTGCTCTGCATGAACCACTAAACTCAATGCTTGATGATCAAACTCTACATTTGCACCAAAATAAAAGTTTACCTCACCGTTTTCATCAAGTGCTTTAACAATTGCGCCTACATGAAAATCTGACACTGGCGCAACAGCATACTCAGAAGCTAAAGGTACTAAACCTTGTAGTAATGCATCATCAGACACATTGAGTTGAGCGCATAACGCTTTAATATTACTAGAATTTAATATGCCACGTTGTGATTTTAATTGACTACGTAATGACGCTGTTTGCGCTACGTTTAATGTGATGTGCGAATTTGTAAGTGCTGTATCTTGCTGTACAGTAAAAGTTGCTGAAGCCATAACATTTTTTAATTATTCAATGGCTAAGTAGTTTAAAAGGTTAGGATGTTAAATACCAGCCTATTTAACGCAAAAAAAGGGAGCACATCGCGTGCTCCCTTTAATTTTAACTGGTATACCCAACAAAATAATTAATTGGTATACCTAACAAATAGCACGTTAGCCGGTATTACGCATACCTGCTGCAATACCTGTCATCGTGATCATTAATGCATTATCAATGTCGCCTTCGTTTCGTTTTTCCTCTGAGCGAGCGCGGCGTAAAAGCTCAACCTGTAATAAGTTAAGTGGATCGGTGTACGGATTACGTAAGCTAATCGACTCCTTAATCCAAGGTTGTTCGGCTAGTAGGCTTTTTTGTGGGCTAAGTGATTGCACCAAGCTAATAGCTTCTTGAAGCTCTTTACGAAGTGTTACACCTAGTGGTTTGTACATATCTTCCACCAGTGCATTATCGTAATGCTCACTCAACCAGCAATCGGCTTTACTAAATACCATTTCTAGCATTTCTAGGCGCGATCTAAAGAACGGCCACTGTAAGCTCATTTCGTTTAAAGTTTCTGCACCATATTTATCAAGCGCAGCTTTTAAACCTGTTAACGCACCTAACCATGCAGGGAGCATTAAACGGTTTTGGCTCCAAGCAAAAATCCATGGAATAGCGCGCAGGCTTTCAACGCCACCATTAGGATTACGTTTTGCAGGACGCGAGCCAAGCGGCAACTTAGAAAGTTCAAGCTCAGGCGTTGCCATTCTAAAGTAAGGTACAAAGTTTTCATCGTGGCGAACTACATTACGGTAGTGTTCACACGACTCCTCACTTATTAGCTTCATTACTTCGCGCCACTGTGGTTTTGGTTCCGGCGGCGGTAATAAGTTACTTTGTAGTACTGCGCCTGCGTAAATATTTAAGCTTTGCAGTGCTACATCGGGTAAACCAAATTTAAAGCGAATCATCTCACCTTGCTCAGTTACACGTAGCCCACCTTTTAAAGAACCCGGTGGTTGTGAATGCAGTGCTTGTGCAGCGGGTGCTCCACCGCGACCTACTGTACCGCCACGGCCGTGGAATAAAACAAGCTCAATACCACGATCATCGGCAAGCTGTACAAGTTTGTCCATTGCTTCGTACTGCGCCCAACCTGCAGCCATCATGCCGGCATCTTTAGCAGAATCTGAATAACCAATCATTACATTTTGGGTATTTTTAATATGCCCGCGATACCAAACATTATCAAGTAATGTAGTAATTACATCGCTACCCGCATTTAAATCGTCAAGTGTTTCAAACAATGGTGCAACGGGTAAATCGAACTGACAGCCGCTTTCTTTAAGAAGTAGTTGTACAGCTAAAATATCAGAAGCGGTTCGCGCCATCGAAATAATATACAAGCCAAATGTTGCTTCGTCTTGCTTAGCAATAACATCAAAGGTGTCTAGCACTTCTTGAACATCAGGGCTTGGTTGCCAATGTTTTGGAATAAGCGGTCTGCGAGAGTTAAGCTCAGTAAGTAAAAAAGCTTGTTTATCTTGCTCTTGCCATTGGTTGTAGTCGCCTAAACCTAAATAACGCGTCAGCTCAGAAAAAACATCGCTGTGGCGAGACGAGTCTTGGCGCACATCGAGTTTAGCTAAACGCAAGCCAAAGCTATTTATACGATGCAGTAAATCAAGCAATAAGCCATCCGCGACGACTTTCATATTACATTTTAATAACGAGCGGTAGCACACCTCAACCGGATGCTTAAGCTGATTAATATCGGTAATTAAATCTTGTGAATCGCTACGCTTATTTTTAATTTTAGCGCCAAGATGAGCTACTGTTTCTGCAACTTGGTTTTTAAGCTTTTTGATCACCGCTCTGTATGGTTCAAAGTCTTGACCTGCCAACTCAATAAGCTCATCACTGGCGTCTGACATAGAGAGTTCAGCGCATAACGTTTTTAAATCTTGAATATATAAGTTAAGCGCCATCCAACGACCATGGTCAAGCACTTCTGCTGTAACCTGCGATGTTACAAATGGATTTCCATCACGGTCTCCACCCATCCAAGATGTGAACTCAATCGGGCTGTAATCTTTTGGTAGCTCTAAACTTAATTGCTCTTTAACATTGGCTGAAAATTCACGTAAAAAGCGCGGAACAGCGTGCCAAAGACTGTTTTCGATTACCGCATAACCCCATTTAGCTTCATCAACTGGCGTTGGGCGAGAGCGACGAATATCGTCGGTATGCCAAGCTTGGCTAATCAGCTGTTCAATACGATTTAGAATATTGTCACGCTCTTGCGCTAAGTTATCTTTTCGCTCTAATGACGCTAAGCAATCACTTAGTTCAACATGTTTGTTAATAATAGTACGGCGCGTAACCTCGGTTGGGTGAGCGGTTAATACTAAGTTTATGTGGAGTTTTGAGAGTGTTTCGGCCAAATGATTACTGTCTAACTGGCCTTGTTCAGCTTTTGTAGCTAACGTTTTTAATGTTTGAGTGAGAGGGTTTTGTTGACCAAGGCCAACGTCATTAAAACGCGAAACGGTATGAAATTGTTCTGCTACATTGGCAAGGTTTAAAAAATGATTAAATGAACGGGCAACCGGCAAAAGCTCTTCGTCACTAAGCGCATGGAGTACTTCTATTAGCGCTTGTCTGTCGCCTTCGTTACCACTGCGAGATGATTTAGATAAAGCTCGAATTTCTTCTACTTTATCTAAAATAGCTTGGCCTTGAGCATCTTTAATAGTTTGTCCTAGAAGTTGCCCTAGTAAATTTACATTACCTCGCAAGGCGGCGTATTGTTCACTCATTTCTCATTCTCCTTTATTTCGTAGGGCACTATTAATATCATCATGTAGGGATATTTAATAGATCCATTTGCAATGTCTTGTCGTAAAAAAATATATATAAAATAATCACAAAGCACCCACATGATAATTTTTTACGATGGTAACTGCCCCCTTTGCAGCACCGAAATGCAGCAACTAAAACACGCAGACTCTAAAAATCTAATTACGCTTGAAGATCTTAACGCGAGCGACTTTAGTGAGCGTTATTCGTATATTGATAAAGACCAAGCAATGACTTATCTGCAAGCTCAAAAGCTATCAGGTGAAATGATTTACGGGCTTGATGTAACGTACGAAGCATGGAAATTAGTGGGTAAACACGGCTGGTTGAAAATTTTTCGCTTGCCAATAATTCGCTTTTTCGCTGACTGCGGATACCTGTTATTTGCTAAGTACCGGCACCCCATCAGTCGCTTTTTAATGCCAAATACTCAGTGCAGTAACGGCCAATGTGGACTAAAAGCAAAAGGTGATAAATGAAAACTATTGTTTTATTCGGCGCAAGCAGTGCCATAGCAAATGCATATATAGAACATCTACAAATAAACACGCCTACTCATCAGATCGTTTGTATTAGTTCAAAAAGTATTGAATCTGACTCAAGTGTTGTCCACCTGCATACTGACTACACAAAACAAAGTTTAGCGCGCGTTACTAATTACCTAAAAGAGCAAAATGCCGATATACAACAAGTTATTATATTCAATGGTACACTGCACAACGAAACCCATATGCCCGAAAAAAAGCTGGAGGATTTAGACGCTGAGTATTTTAGCCAACTTCTAAATTCAAACACCCTAACTCCCCTACTTTGCTTGCAGAGTATTTTGCCGCTTTTAACACATAAAACGCAGTGTACTATTACAGCACTCAGTGCGCGTGTGGGCAGCATTAACGACAATAAATTAGGCGGTTGGTATACGTATCGCGCCTCCAAGGCTGCGCTTAACATGCTATTTAAAACCGCAGCGATTGAGCTTGCACGCCGAGCTAAAAATACCAAGCTCGTTTTATTTCACCCAGGGACTACTGATACTGCGCTTTCAAAGCCATTTCAAAAAAACGTACCCGCAGGAAAACTCTTTACAGCTGAATTTGTAGCTAAGCAGCTTTTTACACTTACTTTTAATAACCCTCATTTAGAACTCAATGGTGAGCCTGCCTACTTAGATTGGCAAGGCGAAACTATACCGTGGTAAGGACCTTTAATGCATTTTACTAAAGAGCGCATAAACGCACTTGAAAAACACACCCGTACTCATTTAATTAATTCGCTTTCGGGTTTTAAAAGCGCCAACTTAATTGGCACGCAAGACAAACAAGGCAATACTAATCTCGCCATTGTTAGCTCTGTTATTCATTTAGGTGCTCACCCTCCGCTAGTTGGCATGATAATGCGACCAAATAGCGTGCCTCGACATACGTTCGAAAACATAATTGAAACAGGTAGTTACACCATTAACCAGGTTAATAAAGCGATTTATAAGCAAGCTCATCAAACTTCAGCTCGTTACGATAAAGGCGAGTCAGAATTTGCAGCGACGGGGTTAACGCCCGAATACTTAAACGACTTTGCAGCGCCTTTTGTAAAAGAAAGCCGCTTAAAGTACTCAGTTAAATTTGTAGAAAACCAACATTTAGCCATCAATGGCACAGAGCTTGTAATAGGTGAAATCACTGATGTGTATTTAGATGAAGTAGCACTTCAAAGTGATGGCTTTTTAGATTTACAGGCTATTGAAACGGTGGCAGTAACCGGGCTTGATAGCTACCACACAAGTAATAAACTCACGCGTTTACCTTACGCTAAAAAATAATATGCCCTTTTAAGAGGCTGTAAACTAATAGCCTCTTATCGCATAACATTGAATTTTACCTTGGTATTAATCACACTAGCTAAAAATCCAAGGAGAAAAACATGACCACCATAGGTATAGGTACACAATCAAGCGAGCAAGCGTTGGCAAGCCTAAGTAACATGACGCAAACGCTAACCCCTATTGCTGCTGACGAACATTTAGAGCGCATAGCCAAGGCGCAAGCGTATATGATAGCAAACAACATAGATGCAATTTATTTAAACGCTGGCACCAACCTTACCTACTTTACAGGCATGAAATGGTACGCGAGCGAGCGCATGGTTGGCGCGATATTACCCGCCCTTGGTGAAGTACAATACATTGCGCCTTATTTCGAAATTGGTTCACTAAACGGCTTTAAAGTAATAGAAGGACCTATCCATGGGTGGAAAGAGCACGAAAATCCTTATGCACTTTTTGTCGAAGTATTAAAAAGTTAAACATTAATGAAAACGCAACTATTGGCATTGATGAAAGCGCACAATTTTTTATATTCGACGGCATTAATAAAGCACAAACGGGTTTAACACTCATAAACGCACAACCTGTAACGGCGCATTGCCGTATGCATAAATCAGTTCATGAACTTAGCTTAATGCAACGCGCGATGGACATGACCTTAGCCGTACATCAAGCCACAGCAAGTATGCTTTATGAGGGAATAACCACCACCGAAGTAGAAGCCTTTATTAAGCAAGCACACCAAAAAGTAGGTGCGCCAGGTAACTATTTTTGTATTGTTTTATTTGGTGTTGCAACGTCTTTCCCGCACGGTGTTAAAGATGCCCAAATACTTAAAAAAGGCGATATGGTACTAATTGATACCGGCTGTAAAGTACACGATTACCTATCAGATATAACCCGTACCTATGTATTTGGCGAACCAACAATGCGCCAGCGTATGTTTTGGGATCATGAAAAAGCAGCGCAAATGGCGGCATTTAATGCAGCTAAAATTGGTGCTACGTGCGAAGACGTAGATGCAGGCGCACGTAACTATTTAGCAGCGCAAGGGCTAGGCCCGCAGTACCAAACACCGGGTTGCCCACACCGAACGGGGCACGGCATTGGGCTAGACATTCATGAATGGCCATATTTAGTTGGCGGTGATAAAACCCCACTTGCCCCTGGCATGTGCTTTAGTAACGAACCAATGTTAGTTATACCCGATGAATTTGGCGTGCGTTTAGAAGATCATTTTTACATGACCGACAACGGCCCTCATTGGTTTACACAACCAAGTTATAGCATTGACGACCCATTTGGCCTTAACGCTTAAAACTGAATACCTTCAAGAGCAGCTGCTTAGCTGCTCTTTTTAGTTTGGCATTGATAAAGTGCAGTTCATCCCAATATCCCCTGTTATACCAAAGCAATCCTCAAAAGGATAAATATGAAAAACTTTAAAATTGATATCGTTTCAGACGTAATGTGCCCTTGGTGTGTAGTGGGTTATAAAAACCTAGAAACTGCACTAGAGCAACTTAAAGACGAAATGAGCGCAGATATTACGTGGCATCCTTTTGAACTAAACCCAGATATGCCAATTGAAGGTCAAGACTTAAACGAACACTTAATGCAAAAGTACAACCTAAGTGAAGAGCAAGGCGACGAAAATCGTAAAAACATGTTCGAAGCAGGAAAGCGTGCTGGATTCACCTTTAATTTTGATGGCAAACGTATCATGATCAACAGCTTTGATTTGCATCGTTTATTAATGTGGGCACGTGAAGAAGGTAAGCAAACCGAATTAAAACTTGCCTTTTTTGAAGCGCACTTCACTGATTTAAAATACTTAAATCAAGAAGAAGCACTACTCGACGTTGTTGAAAAAGTAGGTCTTGATAAAGAAACTGCGCGCGGTATTCTACATTCAGACAAATACGTACAAGACGTACGCCAAGAGCAAGACAACTTCAAACAAATGGGTATTAGCTCTGTGCCTACATTTATCATAAACGATAAGTATGCACTTACTGGCGGACAACCAAGCGACTCATTCATTCAAGCACTAAAACAAATTAGTGAAGAAGAAGCCAAGCAAGACGCTTAATACACAAATAAAGTTTAAAATTAAGAAAGGCTGCACATTGCAGCCTTTCTTGTTTATTCATCAGTTCAAAAACAATACAAATTTATTACTTACCTTAAATCCCTTTTGGTGTCATTAATTTAGCAGAACACCCATCTTAATTGAACAAGCAAAGCTATCCTAATTAAGATGGGTGTCACGTTAATTTTCGACAACAGATCTACCTGATAGCCCTAACTCTACACTGATAATGCCCAGTCCTGCGGAGTATCCAATTAAAAGTGTCCGTGAAAAAATTGAAGGTAGTGTGACAATGTCTTTTGATGTAGATACATCTGGTAAGCCAGTTAATATTAAAGTGATTAAAGCTGAGCCTGTGAAAATCTTTGATAAAGCAGCAATTCGCTCTCTTTCTAAATGGCGTTACGCACCTAAAGTAGTTAATGGTATTGCTGTAGTTGATGAAGACTTAGAAATGACTATAGATTTTAATTTAGCAAAATAATAACTAACTAAAACAAAAAAAGCTGCACATTGCAGCCTTTCTCTATACAGCGAAGGTTACTTCTTTACTTAAAAGTAAACTAAGTACGATAAAGTACTTTAATTACATGCCAGCCAAATTTGGTTTTAACTAGGTGGGGTTCTAAAATTTCGCCTTTAAATGCAACCTTATCGAACTGTGGTAGATATTAAGCAAGACAGGCACCTATTTTTAACAAGCAAAACTATCCTAATTAAAGTGGGTGCCACGTTAATTTTTCATGAACCTACTAAACCTTACAAAGAGTTAGCACAATCAATATATTTATTTGCCACTTTAAACAATTGAGTATGTTCAGAGCTTGTCATCTCTAAGAGTAACTTTAACATTTTTTTGTCCTTAGCACTTGTAGCAACAAATATTGGGCTTTCTATAAATCTCCGTTTTGAAAATAAGGATATGTCGTTACTTAGCAAATACCTGACACCTTCATAGTTTGAACGATAAACAGCCATATCAAGCAAAACATCCCCATATTCATGAAGGATATTACTTTTTTCAAATTCCATTTCATTATTCATCAGTCTCTTCAATACCTTACTCGGGAAATCATACTCTCTCATAAGTTCATGCCCCAATTCTCGTCGGGCAAGTTCACCGACCTCACTCAAGTCAGCCGTTTGAACCATCTCTGCATACTTTGAGCAAGACCAGACATTATTTGCACACAGTAAAAGTATTGGGACAATATATTTTACTAATCGTATGTTACCGAGGGATATAATCAACCTATACTCCTGTAATTCTGTGGTATTTGAACTGATGTTTTACTGGTATATAAGTGGGCGCAGACAAGCCTAAAATTAAGATGGGTGTCACGTTAATTTTTTCGCAAGTATCCCAGAACTAATGCTGGTAATATTCGTGATTTCCTCACTAACACTACCTTTACCAACAGCAACAATTGAACCAGTAAAAATAACTATTATAACAAAAAAGCAAAAAGAGACCTGGACCTATTTATTTTCATTAAGTATTTTTATTGCATATTCATGTCCATTTTCAGCCGCTTTTTTTAAATAATAATCCGCATAAATACTATTTTTTAACGGAGAGTCTCGCAGGCCGTATACTCCAAAAAAAAGATAATATAAGTTCTTATACATATCATTTGAAAAACCTTGCTTATCAGCTCTGTTTGATAGATAAGAAACCATTTTAAATAGTGATTCTGAATCATTCTTTTTCATTGCTTCATCTAAAGTCAATTGACCGAATAATATAGCAGCCTCATCATCACCCACATCAGATGCTTTACGTAAGGAATTTTTTAGAAAAGCAATATCACCATATTTTCCAAGTTGATATGCATAATATAAATTTACACTAGAATCTAAAATACCTTCCTCAAAAGATAACTCTAGTAGCTTGGTACCTTTATATACATCTTCTGCTTTTTCACTTGTAATTAAAAAACTACCCAGAATATGCTTTGCTCTTATATTCCCTAAATCCGATGAAATTGAAAGCATTTTTCTAGCTTCTTTATAATCTGGATTTTGGTTGTATGCTCCCAAATATAAAATGTAACCAGACAGAAAATACGCAGTGCTGTCATTCTGCAATATCCCTTGTTCTAGTATATTAGAAACATCTTTCCATTCGAGTTCCTGTTGTGCGTCAATATCATCCTTTATCAACTCTAAAGTAACATTCTCACTACAATTACCCTTTGCTTGATGGCAAAAAAATACTACTAACAATATAAAAAATAAAAACTTACTCAATTAATCCCCCAGCGGTCCCTTAGACTGATTATAAAACGACTCTATGAAAGCACTGCTTATTACGTTAAAATTTTCTACTACAGGATAACTATAATTCATATAGCCTTCAGCAGTTCCAATGGTAGCTGAAGCTTCAACTCCAACGTACCCCATACAAGAAATTAGGATGACAGCCATCTTAATTTAACCACAAAACTGTGCCACTAAATTTAACCTTTTTGGCAAAGATTTCATCTTTTTTACTCCGTTCTTCGCTAAGAAAATTAGGATGGATGTTAACGTTATTTTTTTATCGTCAACATACAGTAATAAGGAGGTGTTATTATTCACAGTAGTATAAAGGACTTAACTTCAACCCATCCTCTTCGGTTCCCGTAAATGATTTTCACCACATAAAATTATGCAGGGTGTCATCATTATTTTTTATCACCTAAAGACAAAAAATCTAGCTCTATTATTTACTTTTTCTTGAAGCTATAAATAAAATAAAAATTATCACTTTTTTTATGTAAGCATAGGCCCTCTTTAGAAATAGGGTTACAAGCGCTTATGAAAGTATTTTTATCTATATTATCCTTACTCTTGCTCGCTATAGCATAGGTAAACTTAAAGTCTTTGTTATCTTTTCTAATAACCTCTAAACCATAAATCCCATATGAGTTTCTTTTTCCAGATAAAATCCCAATTTCATTTGCTACCTTAGTGATCTCATATAGCTCCAAATCGATTTTTTTTAAATCACTACTGACTAAGGGAAAGTTGCTTCCTGCTATATATTCATTTGGGTTTTCTTTTAAATATTTCAATATTGCAATTAATTCTTAATGATTATTAGAAACTATTTTAGAAGCTATATTTTCACTTTCTAAAATTAAATTATCTCTTATACGTTCGTAATTTTTATCCGCTCCACATGACACTAATAGAAAAAAACTGAACAATATGTAAAGTCTAAAAATCAACATGACTTACCCCCTCTCATTTTTTCATATTCTGCCCATATTGGAACCTAAAAACGCCCCACCAAAATTAGGATGACAGCCATCTTAATTTAACCACAAAACTGTGCCACTAAATTTAATCTTTTTGGCAAAGATTTCATCTTTTTTACTCCGTTCTTCGCTAAGAAAATTAGGATAGATGTTAACGTTATTTTTTTATCGTCAACATACAGTAATAAGGAGGTGTTATTATTCACAGTAGTATAAAGGACTTAACTTCAACCCATCCTCTTCGGTTCCCGTAAATAATTTTCACCACATAAAATTATGCAGGGTGTCATCATTATTTTTTAGTAACCCTGCTTTTCAAAAAGATTGCGACGCACCATTACAGTGATATTAAATATACTGAAATAAGATGAAAAGCATTAATTTTTATGTTTATAAACTAACTCGTTTTGACTAAAAGGGAACGCCTATATGTGTCTTTGTTATTTCCTTTATTTATACTTATCAATAAAATAACCTAATTTATATGCGACTAAAAATGTAACTATCAGTATAGCCAAGGATATACTCAACCTTTTGAAGGCAATTAACTTCAGTTCAATAGGATTAAGTAAAGCAGCTAATAAATTGCCGAGCACACTTAAAAATGATAGTAAGAATAAAAATAAAAGAACGAAACCAATAATTTTTTCAATCATTTAATTACCATATATAGATTCTTGGCTAAGTAATAGTTGCTTCAAAAACCAAAGTAGACTGCCACATTAATTGGACTAACAAAACTGCGCCACTAAATTTACTTTTTTGGCTAAAGTTTATTTTTCATTCCATTTTTCGCTAAGGAAATTAGGATGGGTGTTAGATTTATCATTCGAGTACCGATTACCTGTAACAACACGACAAGCTAATCAAGCATTTTAGCTGAGGGGTAGGCTGAAATAAAAATATAAAAAGCCAGAAAGTTTCTGGCTTTCAAATAACAATTTAAGATGAAAGGATGCTTATCGCTGATAACACATATTTACCATTTCTTTTTAGGAGCAAATAATATATCCAAGTCGTCCTGCTCTTGTTCGTTTTTCTTTTTAAGCGCATTAGCATTTGATGCCCGAAGCTCTACACTAATTGCTTCTAGATAACCTTCCACTTCTTGACGTTTAGCTGAAACATATTCATCTGAATAAGTCACTCCGTTAAGAGTAACTTGGGCTTTTTCAAAATATTGCCTAGCAGAACCTACCATGTTTGCCGAACGTGCTGATAAACCGCGTTTTATTTGGCTTTCTATATTGATACGAAGTTGAAGCTTTTCTAATCGTTTATCTTCAACCGTAAACACTTGGCTATCAACTCGCCCTTTATTGTGTTCTGAGCGTAACACTATGCGTAATTTTTTTATACCTTGGATAAGACTTACAAGCTGTTTGTCGTTACTCGGTAAAGACAGCGAGTCATTATTATTGCCTTGAACAGGTTGCGTAAGATGCTCTTTTGCTTCACTTAACCTATTTTTAAGCGCCTTTGAACCAGTGGAATTTGCCACCATAGTTTTCAGCGCTTCATAAATACGGCGTTGTAGTACGCGAATAATAGGTTCGGACAAAGGTATGTTGGCGCTATTCACAAGTGCCTCTTCAGTCTCTTCTATTATCGCCTTTTGCTTTGTAAGCTCTTTGCGACGTTCGCCTTCTTGTTTCTCTTTGTGTTGCTGTACAGCACTTACCCAAAGCGCAATCACAATAAGTGCGACTATGAGCACAATAATAATTGAAACGATCATAGTGTAATTCTCGGATTCATATCTAATTTTTTAATCTTACATTAAATATATACTAACAGGGTAGCTTTGCGCTGTTTAACTTATAAATATGCTAAAAAAGCATTACAAGGAGGGCCTATTATAAGATTATCTCGGATAATCATTGCTATCTGAAGCATATTTATTGTGCTAGCCTTAGATCCCAAACAGATAAATGTGTATGCCTAAAACTCAAGGTGAATTTTAAAATTAAAAAACGCTTGGGTTTAACACGTATTACCTTTATAAATTATATGAATAACAACGTTAAAATATGCAGCTATGAAATTACAACAACTCAGATATATCGTAGAAGTACAAAATCATAAATTAAATGTTTCAGCAACTGCTGAAAGTTTATTTACCTCTCAACCTGGTATTTCTAAACAAGTACGTATGTTAGAAGATGAGTTGGGTGTACAAATTTTTGGCCGCAGTGGTAAACATTTAACCCATGTTACGGGCGCTGGCGAAGAAATAATTAATATTTCCCGAGAAATACTTTCCAAAGTAGAAGGCATAAAAGCGGTTGCAAATGAGCATACATTACCAGATCAAGGTAAGCTTAATATTGCAACAACTCACACGCAAGCCCGCTACGCTCTTCCGAGTGTTATTCAAGGATTTATGAAGAAATATCCTGCGGTTTCACTCCATATGCACCAAGGTACACCACAACAAATATCAGACGCAGCTGCTCGTGGCGACGCAGATTTTGCAATTGCGACTGAGGCACTTCATCTTTATTCAGATTTGGTTATGTTGCCGTGCTATCACTGGAATCGCAGTATTGTTGTTGCAAAAGACCATCCTCTTGCGAAAAAAGTAAATAATTTAACTGTTGCCGACATAGCGCAATATCCGCTCATTACTTACGTATTTGGCTTTACGGGTCGCTCAGAACTAGATAAAGCATTTAGTGCACATGGTCTTGAACCCCATATTGTATTTACAGCAACCGATGCTGATGTAATTAAAACCTATGTTCGTCTAGGGTTAGGGGTCGGTGTAGTCGCTTCAATGGCAATAGATCAAATAAGTGATACCGATTTAGTCTGTATTGATGCGAGCCATTTATTTGAGGCAAGTACCACTAAAATTGGATTTAGAAAAGGCAGTTTTTTACGCACTTATATGTATGACTTCATTGAGCGTTTTGCACCACACCTAACAAAAGAACGTGTTGAACGAGCAAGTTTATTGCGTAACCAAGATGATGTAGATAAATTATTTGCAGATATCGAATTACCAGTTAAGTAATCAATAATTTAATTAGTTAAAAACCGCGTAGATATAAAATGCGGTTTTTTTAATACTTTATAATAGTAAACAACCCAAAATTTTAGGTTAGCGCGTGTTTATCATCAAAGGTTAAATTTACAGCGATGTGGTCATTTCCCATATACAAGCAATCACAACGCGCAAATACCAAAAAATCATTTTATTACGTGCGATAAAGTACTTTAATTACATGCCAGCCAAATTTTGTTTTAACTAGATGAGGCTCTAAAATTGCGCCTTTAAACGCAATTTTGTCAAACTGTGGGACCATTTGCCCACGACCAAATTCACCTAAATCACCGCCTTTTTTGCCCGATGGGCATGACGAATACTTTTTAGCTAAGGTTTGAAACTTTGCACCTTTACCTAATTGCTTAATAATATCTTCTGCAATTTCTTTGTGCTTTACCAAAATGTGAAGTGCATGTGCTGTGTTTGCCATGAAAAAAGCCTTTTATACCGTTAGCTAAAATTAAACGCGGCGATTTTAACACAACCCCATAAACCTGGCATCTACTTATACTGCAGTGTATTAACGCCTAATTTATAAATAATGTTTGGCATCATCTGGGTTGGGAATTCTGCAATACTGATATTTACCAAATAACGTATATCTATTTAAAGCAACCCTATCGTATAACCAATTATTAAACCTATTTGGCAAAATACTAAATACGTTTGCTAGTTTGTATGGGTAACCTAGCTGCTTAACAACGTTAAAAAAAGCATGACTTTGTGTAAATGCTTTACCGTTTTCTAGGTAAACCATTGAGGCATATTCAATTGTTGAAAAACCAAAGTGTGTTAACAACAGTTCCCCTTTTGGAGATTGCACGCTGCATAATTTAAAAATAGTATTTTTATCGTGAGCAATAATAAAGTTACACCACGCGCTGCAAAGCTTACATTGCGCATCAAATAATATAATTTTTTGATTTTGCATTATTGTCACTGCATCATCGCTCATAACACTTTCCTTAAAGTAAGTACTAAATTACTGCTGCACCGGCTTTTTTTGTAACTTGCGCTGCAAAGTACGTCTATGCATATTAAGTTGCCTTGCGGTTACCGACACATTGCCATTATTACTGTGCAGTACTTGTTGAATATGCTCCCACTCTAAGCGCTCTGGCGACATAACCGCATCATCAATAACATTCGATGCCGATGCCACAGGCTCGGTGTTAAGCGCTTTTAATAATGTTGCCATATCAACCGGCTTGGTAAGGTAGTCGTTTGCGCCTAAACGCATTGCCTCTACTGCGGTTGCTATACTTGCAAACCCGGTTAGTAAAACAATATGAGTTTGGGGGAGCAAACTACGCAGCGGCTTTATTAACGCCAAGCCATTGTCATCGCCTAGTTTCATGTCTAATAAAACAAAGTCGGGCAATAGTTTACGCGCGGTAAGTAACGCATCACTTTGATTATGCGCCACCTCGCAGGTAAAGCCTTGTTTAGTTAAGCGCCTTGCCAGTGTGCAGGCTAAATTAATGTCGTCTTCAATTATAAGTAACTTCATGAGGCGTTATTCTCAGTGTTTACAATAGCGAGTTTAACTTTGGCGACAGCGCCGCCATCTGCATGGTTAAACAAGGTAAGCGAGCCATTTAAACGCTCAAAAGTAACATTTGATAAAAGCACAGCAAGCCCCATTCCTTGATCGCTTGGCATAAGTTGCCCGCCCAGTTCTGCTAATTGCGATGATGAAAAGCCAGGGCCAAAATCGCGAATTAACAAGTAAACGCATTCACTATGTAAGTTATCTTGCTGCCAACTCAGCTCTAATTGAGTTTGACCTTGTTTTTGATTAGCGAGCGCGGCGTTTTGCAATAAATTTAAAATAGCAGGCAATAACATCGCATCACTTATCAATGTTGCTGCAATAGGTGGCGTAATCCAGTTAATGTGCTGATCAGGGTATTGCAGTAAAAGTGTGTCTGTAATTTGTGTTTGCAGTTGCTTTACGGTGGTATGCTCTTGCGAATTTTTAAGACGTAATTGCTCTGAGAGTTTTCTAAAGTCGTTAAGTTGTGTACTGCACTGAGTAAGCGGTGCTTGCATGTGCTTAACAATAGGATTGTTTGGTTGATCTTCTAATAACTCTTCAAACAGTAACTGTAAGTTTGCAATTGGGGTCGCTAGTTGATGGGTTATTTGTGCAGCGGCCCCATCAAGGGTAACAAGCTGTTCATTACGCAATTGTTTTTCACGCACGTTTGCAATAATTCGCTCTCGCTCTTTAAGTGCCCTGCTCATTGCGCCAATAACAAGTGCGATTACGCTGGCACTTAAAACAAAATTGACCCACATACCAATAAAGTGACCACTCATATTCATTTGATGCATACTGTGATCGGGCATCTTTATAAGTAGCAAACTGTATGCGGCAATGGCTAATACCGCAATATAAGCTAATCCTTTTTCTCGCAGCGTAACAGCAGCGATCATTATTGGGAGCAATAATAACGAAACAAATGCATTAGTTGCACCGCCGCTTAGCGATAGCAAAACCGTTAAAAATAATACGTCTGCAGTTAACTGCATCAACATACCCAAAGGTTTAGCACGGCTTACATTACGATAGGCAAACAGGCTAATAAGCTGAAACACAGCCTCAACGGCAATAACAATCAGCAAAGGCAGTAATGCAATTTGATGTTCTAGTAAAAAATAAACGCTAAGCACCGCAATTAATTGCACGGCAATAGCGCCGCTTCGCAGCATTAATAGTCGACTAATGGTGGGGTCGGTACGCATTAACAAGAGGTAATTGCCCAATCAAATGTTTAATAAGGTTATTTTAACGGTTATGTGATTTTTAATCATCATCCATCGAAATTGAAAACGGTGCACAAGGCGTTCCTTGGTGAAACACCATTTGCCATTGCCCACTAGTTTGGCGCCAAAGCGACATACGCAATGAATAATTAAATTCACTGCGAGCAGAGCGCCTATAAGCCGCTTGATAACTAAGTTGCACTACGTCATCGCTTAGCATTCGGCCCTTAAAATGCTGATTATAAAACTGTGGAACAACCTCGGTAGGTAAGCGGGTAAGTACTTGGTATTTATTAAATGTAGTGCCGTTGGCAGCAATTTCGATAAATTCATCATCGAGTAAAGCATCTAATGCGCACTCAGATTGGCGAACTTCTGGGTCAAGTAACTGGCGCTCAGCGTCAATCAAATGATTAAACAACGACACTTTTATTTTGCTGCTCATAACCTTCCCTATTGTTTATAAACTTACTTACCTATGCCAACGATTGCTATTAGTTAATTACCATAATCGCTTATACTGCCTGCCTGTCAACAAATTACAACCTAAACACTAATAGTGTAATTTGCATTTGTTCATCTTTAAATCAATTTATATGTAATTCTCTTTTAATTATCAGCAATTACCAGCCAAAACACCTTATAAACTAGTCTTGAAAGCCGTTTTTTGGTATAACTCCCCCATTAGTAACACATGTCAGACCACCTTAAGAGAACATACTATGCCTTACGCACATATCACTGGTTGGGGTAAATGCATTCCACCAGCAAGCATTAGCAACGATGAAATTAGTGAAATAGTTGATACCACCGACGAGTGGATAACCACGCGTACAGGCATTAAATCTCGCCGAGTGAGTCATGTAAGTACCGCCGAGCTGGCAACTGTTGCTGCTAAGCATGCTATTGCGTGCGCAGGCGTTGATCCTAAAGATATTGATTTAGTGATATTAGCAACCTGTACACCTTCTACCGTTGTGGCAAATACCGCCTCACAAGTGCAAAAAAATATTGGTGCAACAGGCGCTGCCGCAATGGATACAAACGCGGCATGCTCGGGCTTTTTATATGCGTTGCAAGCTGCAACAGCACAAATTCAAGCGGGTATGATTAAAAAAGCAGTCGTCATTGCCGCTGAGCGTATGACCTGGTACGTAAACTGGGCACGTCGCGACAGCGCTGTTTTATTTGGCGATGGCGCAGGTGCAGTAGTACTTGAAGCGGCAGATACACCAGCTGGTCTACTTGGTACCAAAACCGGTTGTGACAGCGAAGACCGCGATATTTTACACATCACCAACTTTGGTAGCGATTTAAATAAGTATGAGCCAATTGGCCCATCAGATTTATTATTTGAAGGTCGTGAAATTTTTAAACGTGCTGTAAAAGGTATGAGTGAAGCTTGCGACGACGTACTGCAACAGGCCAACTTAAGCCTTGACGACATTAATGTACTCGTTCCACACCAAGCTAACTTACGTATTATTCAGGCTATTCAGCATCGCTTAAAAGTACCTGACGAAAAAGTAATGGTTAACATTGGTGAGTATGGTAATACCTCTGCTGCGACTATTGCTATTGCGTTATGTGAAGCGGTTGAGCAAGGGTTAATTAAACCGCATTCAAACATTATGTCTGCAGCATTTGGTGCAGGCCTTACGTGGGCTGCAAGTTACATAAAATGGGGCGAACGTGTAACGCCTATTAGTGTAAGCGATGCTGCTTTACCGCCGTGTGATAAAACAGGTTTAGAGCTTGTAGCACCGGCAGTTAAAGCATGTAAAGAAGCCGAGAAAAGCTAACGCAGCATATAATAAGCCACATTTAAAACGCACTTATTTAAGTGCGTTTTTGCTTTTTAAGGAATTAAATTTGAAACTTTTAGGTATTCATCACGCTGCGATTATTTGCAGTGACTATACACGTTCTAAACACTTTTATAGCAATGTACTTAAACTTAACGTTATTAATGAGCACTTTAGAGCTGATCGTAATTCATATAAATTAGATTTAGCCATGCCCGATGGTAGCCAAATAGAGCTATTTTCGTTTGATGGTTCGCCCGCAAGACCAAGCTATCCCGAGGCACAAGGCTTAAGACATTTAGCTTTTAAGGTAGCGGATGTACAGATTGCAAAAACGTATTTAGAGTCGTGCGATGTAAACGTTGAGGATATTAGAGTGGATGAAATAACCGGCAAAAAGTTTACCTTTTTTGCCGATCCAGATAACTTGCCACTTGAGCTTTATGAGGTTTATGAGGTTTATGAGGTTTATGAGGTTTAAAACTCATAAAGCTCAAGTTCTTACTATTGAATCAAAAACTTACTTATTAAAACGATTTTGTAAGTAGTTAAATACAGCACGAATACCTAACGCTTCACCACCCGTTGGACGACCTGGTAATACACGTAAGTTCCACGCCATTACATCAAAGTGTACCCACGGTGTTGTTGGTTCAACAAATTCTTTTAAGTAAAGCGCTGCAGTAATAGCACCACCAAACGGTGTACTTGCACAGTTTGCCATATCAGCTACATCGCTCTTTAAGAAGCTTTTGTACTGATCAAATAAAGGCAATTGCCAAACCGGATCGCTTACGTCCATTCCTGCATCAATAATACCGTTAGCTACATCGCGCTCTGTTGAGAAAAAGCCAGGAAGCTCCGTGCCTAACGCAACACGACATGCACCCGTGAGGGTAGCAAAATCAATAATTAGCTCAGGATTATCGTTTTGTGCTTCGCTTAATGCATCACATAATACTAAACGGCCTTCAGCGTCGGTATTATCAATTTCGACCATAATGCCTTTGCGTGTTTTAACAACATCGCCTGGGCGAAATGCATTTCGCGATACCGCATTTTCAACAGCGGGTACAAGTACACGTAATCTAATTGGTAAGTTAGCTGCCATAATAAGCTGCGCTAGTGCAATTACATGCGCGGCGCCGCCCATGTCTTTTTTCATGTTACGCATGCCAGAGCTTGGTTTTAAATCAAGTCCGCCTGAGTCAAAACATACGCCCTTACCGACTAGTGTAATTAATGGAGCATCTGTCGCGCCCCATTTTAAATCAAGTAAACGCGGTTTATTTTCGCTTGCACGACCCACCATATGAATAGTCGGGTAGTTTTGCTCTAGTAACTCATCGCCAATCCACTGTGAAAATTCGCCATTGTAAGTTGCAGCTAAATCTTCCATAACTTGCGATAAATGTTGCGGCATCATATCAACCGCTGGAGTATTAACTAAATCACGTGCAAGTGTAATGGCATCAGCTTGTTGGCTAATGCGTTCATATAACGCTTTATCGCTAATGGCTAATTGCGCTTTTGCTGTTGGTTTTTCTTTATATTCACTAAATTCGTAACCACCAAGTACAAACCCTAAAGCAACCTGCTCTACAAAAGCGCTGTCGCCTTGAATTTGATAAGTACCTGTAGGAAGTGTATTTGCTAAATTACCCGCAGCCCAAAAATCATCGCTGCTTTGCATTAAACAAAATACCTGGCTTAACTCGCCCGTTTTAGCATCAGGAATTAAAGCAACACCTTGCTTTTCAAAACCTGTATTAGTTAACCAATTTTGTATAAATGCAGGCTGCTGTGCGTGCCAGTCAGATAATTCGTTTTTTAAAATAAAAGATAAAGGAATACCAGAAGATGTATGACGTAGTAATGCACTCATTAAATAGCTCGTATAATATAAAAATGGTACTTAAGAGCATATCAATAAGTACACTTAAAAGGTATCGCTAATTTAACGGTTTGTAAGATTACTTTTTAGTCTGTTTTTTTTGAGTTTCTTTTTGATTTTCTTGATTAATTTCTGCGTCGAGCTCTTTAATTGATTTGTTCATGTTAAAGGAGCTAGGTAGTACATCTACCCCAACTAAACTTCCTAATTTAACCACTAAGGGAATAGTGATAGGCGCAAATGGTAATACAGCAAATACACCCAAGCCAAGGCCCTTTAAAATATCGACAAATTGTTCGTTGGCACGCTTTAACTCAGCTTGATTTGTTTGTCCTTGCGTATAGCGCCTATAAATAGAAAGCATTTCTTTTGTTTCTTGTTTTTCTTGGGCGAGTGCGATTTTAAGCGCCACCATAGCACGGCGAAAACGCAGCTGTTGGCGTTTTTTACTAATTTTAACTACCCGCCAAGGTGCACGGTGAATAACTTTATATAATCGCATAACATGCATTTTCACACAGGCATCCATGTTCACAAAGAATAATTTACTTGATTCGCCTCATCTACTATTATTTGCACCAAACTAGTGCCGAATTAATTTATTTCCATGTTCAAAGAAAATACTAAAAATATTTTAAAACCTGAAAAACCAAAATCTGATGAATGTTGTGGCGGAGGCTCTTGCTGCCCGTGTGTATGGGATACATACAAAGAAAAGCTTAAAAAATGGCAGCTAACACAACCCCGAATAGATACAATTAATTAACAAAGCCGTCAGTTTAACAACCTAAAAAATGCATTAACTCCCCTTAAAAACACCATATTGCACTTAATTAGTCCATTTTACTTCTTATAACGCACCACTCTAGCTGCTTTTAGTTAATTTAAACTTTTGTTATTTAATAGTTAATTAATAATTGCTCTCGTTGTTTTTTATGTATAGTCTGTAATTAGGACTTCACTAGATGTGAGCTAAAACTCTAAGGGGTCAAGTAATTAAACTTCCTCCTAACATCCACTGTATTCCAGTCCAAAAATATAAAATAAGTAATACTTACAAAGTCTTACTAAACGAAAATTATTCTAACTGGGGAAAATTAGAATGAAATTAAAAAACAACGTACTAAATCAGGCAATTAAGTTTGCGCTAGCGACCACTACCGCTGGTTTATTCATCTCAAGCTCTGCTATAGCTGCAGATGAAGAACAAGCAAAAGCTAAAGTTAATAAAAATGTTGAAAAAATTGCTGTAGTAGGTACGCGTTCAGCTCCACGTTCAATTGGTGATTCACCGGTTCCTATCGATATTATTGGTGGTGAAGAGCTTGAAAAGTCAGGTAATACTGACATGCTTGAGCTTTTAAAAGGTGCAGTGCCATCTTTCAATGTTCACCAAAACCCTATTAGTGATGCAGCATCACTTGTTCGCCCAGCAAACTTACGTGGCTTACCATCAGACAGCACATTGGTTCTTTTAAACGGCAAACGTCGTCACCGTGCTTCTGTAATCGCATTTTTAGGTGGTGGTATTAATGATGGTGCACAAGGTGCTGATATCTCAGTTATCCCTAGTATTGCAATCAAGCAAGTAGAAGTACTTCGTGATGGCGCTGCAGCTCAGTATGGTTCTGATGCAATTGCAGGTGTAATGAACTTCCAACTTAAAGACGCGTCAGAAGGCGGTAAATTAGAAGTTCGTCACGGCCAATACTACGAAGGAGATGGCGATACAACTCAAGTATCGGGTAACATTGGTTTACCGTTTACCGACAACGGTTTTGCTAACTTAAGCTTTCAATACAAAACATCTGATGCAACTAGTCGCTCTGTACAGCGTCCTGATGCTGCTGGACTTGCAGCAGCCGGTGTTCAAGACGTATCGCCTTTAGCTCAAGTTTGGGGCGCACCAGAAGTCGATGATGATATTTCAATTTTTGGTAATGTTGGATTAGAGCTAACAAACGATTCTGAATTTTACATGTTTGGTAACTACTCTGAGCGAGATGTACGAGGTGGCTTCTATTATCGTAACCCTACATCTCGCCCAGGTGTATATGGTGGTAACATTCGCGATGTTAATGGTGTAAATATGCGCCGCCCTGGTGATGACAACCCTGATGGACAAACTGCTTGGGATGCTGCTACACCTACTGTTTTAGTTGGATCTTTAGACGGTTATGACGCTCAATTAGATTGTCCAGTAGTAGAAATTCAAGCTAACGGTGCACCAGATCAATCTGCAATAGATTCACTAACTTCTGCTAACTGTTTTGCATTTAATGAAACACTGCCTGGCGGTTTCACACCTAACTTTGGTGGTAACATTACCGATACTTCTTTAACAATTGGTACTAAAGGCATGTTCACTGGTGGCTTCTTAAAAGATGCATTTTATGACATTAGTGGTACGGTTGGCTTTAATGAATCTCGCTACTTTATTTACGATACAGTTAATGCGTCATTAGGCTTAGACTCACCACGCGACTTTAGTCCAGGTAAATACTCGCAACTAGAGAAAAACTTCAATTTAGATATTTCTAAAGGATTTGATTTTGATTTAGCATACGATGTAAATATTGCCGGTGGTTTAGAGTGGCATGAAGAAACATTTACAGTAACATCTGGTGATGTAGCGTCATTTACTGCAGGTGAGTTTACTGAGCAAGGTTTTGGTATAGGTTCTAATGGTTTCCCTGGTTTTAAACCATCTGACGCGGGTGAATACACTCGCCGTAACTACGCTGCATTTGTTGATATTGAAGCCCCATTTACTGAAGATTTTTTAATGGGCTTAGCTTTACGTTTTGAAGATTACGACAGCTTTGGCACAACAACAAACTATAAAGTTATGGCGCAGTACCATGTAACGGAAGATTTAAACGTGCGTGGCTCTATTAGTACAGGCTTTCGTGCACCAACGGTTGGTCAAGCTAATGTAAGTAACGTACAAACAAGCTTAGACAATGGTGTATTACAAGATTCAGCACTACTTCCACCAACCAACCCTATCGCGGTACAATTAGGTGGTACAGAGCTTGAGCCAGAAGAATCTCAAAGCTACACGTTTGGCGCTGTATACACTATTGGTGATGTATTTTTAACACTAGATTACTACAATATCCAAGTAGAAGATCGTATTAGCCAATCAGATAAAATAAACTTAAGCCAAGCAGATAAAGATACACTTGAAGCAGCGGGCGTGCCTAATGTACAGAGTCTTGCACAAGTAAGCTTTTTCACGAATGACTTTGATACAACAACACAAGGTATCGATTTAGTTGCAAACTATACAGCTGAATTAATGGGTGGTAGCTCTACATTTAGCCTTGCTTACAACTGGAATGATACTGAAGTAACTCAATTTAGTGATATTACCGGTGCATTTAAAGTTAAGCGTTTAGAAGAAGACTTACCTAATCACCGTGCTACTTTCACATTGTCTCAACAGTGGGAATCTATCTCTGCATTTGCTCGTGCAAATTACTACGGCGAATACCAAGGCGTTCACGTAGATTACGATGCAACAGCAAAAACTGCTGACGCAGCTGTAACTATTGACGCTGAAATTACTTACTTCATGAATGAGTCAATTAGCTTCTCGGTTGGTGCTCAAAACTTATTTGATCAGGATGCTGAAAAACTTGATTTTGCTGAAGCAGCTGGCGCGCCAAATAACAACTGGGGTGGTAAGTATTACGAAACATCTCCGTTCGGTATTAATGGTGGCTTTTACTACGCTAAAGCAACATACACGTTCTAATACTTTTACATAAAGAATTGGAGGCGAAATGTTAAGACATTTCGCCTTTTTTATTTTATAGTAAATAAAAAATAATACTGAGCAATACCAATTGCATTGAATAAGTGTTCTATTATAGCGCTCAGAAAATAGCGTAATAACAAGGCGAAAACTATGATATATAGTTGCTCTATATGAATAATTTTTAACGCAGTGAGTACGCTATTTAATGCGATAGAATGATTATTTTTTTAATAAAATTGGTATAACTATGCTACTCAAAAAAGCTAATCAGTTACTACAAAAAAACATGCTCAAAGAAGCTGAGTTTCACTATAAGACACTATTAAAAAGCAACCCTGAAAATGGTGAAGCTTTATTTGGTTTAGGCAAAATCGCATTGCGGTTAGAGCGATTTGATGCTGCTGTGTACTTACTCCAAAAAGCGTGTGAGCGAATGCCTCATATGCTTGAGCCACTGCATGCACTAGCCGATGCGTTTAATGGTGTCAACTCACCAAAAGATGCACTTACTGTGCTTGAATATGCAAAAAGTCTAGCAAATAATAACCCTGAACCTCATTACTACTTAGCTCAGCACTATTTAACACATGGCAATTTAAATAAAGCGCATACCACATTTGCACACGCATTGAGTATGGGGATTTACCCCGTAACTGCTTATATTTTATTTGAGTTAGTTCAATTAGGCCGCTTTGACAAAGAACACAACTACATAAGTAATCTGCATCATTTATTAATGCAAACAGATAATTTACGACTCAAAATGGTGTGTTATTACGCACTCGCTAAAAGTTACGATAAACTTGAAGACATTGAACAAGCATTTACTTACTTTGTACTAGCAAATAAACTACAACGAAAATTAAGTAACTTTAATACTCAAGAGCTTGAACCTTTTTACAGTGAAATAATTAAACACAATACCAATGCCTTTATGCAAAAACGTGATAAAAGTTTTACAACTAATATTACGCCTGTCTTTATTATTGGCATGCCTCGAAGTGGCTCTACCCTTGTGGAGCAAATGTTGGCAAGCCATAGTCAGTTTTCGAGCCTAGGAGAGAGTACAAGTATTAGTAATGACGCAGTTGCTTTTATCGAACAAAAAACGGGAGTTACTTACCCGCAATGTTTAGCACATTTAACGCCGGATTTAATCAAAAAAGCCCGCGAAATGTATATCACAACATTAAAAACAGCATCGCCCATCAGCCCTTTTATAATAAATAAACTACCAAGTAACTATCTATCTCTTGGACTTATTTATGTCCTTTTTCCAAATGCCAAATTTATAAACTTAAGTCGTGACTTTAATGCCACCGCATTTTCTATCTTCACTAATTACTTTGCTGAAAACGAGCCTTATTTTTGCTCACTACCTGAGTTTAAGCTTTATCATAAGTTGTATGAAAAACTGATGAGCCATTGGCATTCCTTTAAAGAGATGCCAATTTATGATGTCAATTACGAAGCATTAATAAACAACCCAAAAGGTCAGCTAACTGCATTGCTTAACTTTTTAGGTTGTCAATATGAAGATGGTTGTTTAGCATTTCATAAGCGTACATCAGCTGTTACTACGCTTAGTAAGCATGCCATTCGAAAGCCTGTTAATAATTCAGCACTTACAAAATGGGAACGCTATAGAGCGCCTTTGCTTAAATTGCTTGATGAGAACTAGTTAACAGAATGTACTTCAAACCAATTAAGTAAATCTTTAAATTGATCATCGCGGGCACTCGGATGGGTAAGCATATTAATATGGTCGTAATCAAAATTATGCCCGTGTTTACGACCGTAAATTCGCATTTGTTGAATGCCTGGCCCCGATTCGTCCATAAATTTTTGAATATCGATTGGCTGCGCTAATGCTTTATCTTTTACCGCAGCAATATGAAGTGTTGGCGGTAAATGCAGGCTGTTTAGCGCTTTTGCATAATCAAAATTATCATCAGAATCTATCCATGGCTTCTTTTTAGCCCATTGCATACTTTGATAATGCGACTTTTGAGTTTCATTATCGCTTCCCCACTTATAACCTTTAGCATTTAAATAGCCATGCTTTTTAGCAAGTAAAGGTGCCATAAAATACCAAATTAAATTGGCTTGTAATAATTTTTGAGGATGATTATTAAATAAAGAACGCTTAGAGCCAAAATACACACACGCTTTTACATCATTAATATATTCTGGAAAGCGTGCAAATACACTGTTCATCAATACCCCGCCCCAAGAGTGAGCAACCCAGTAGTCAGGCTTTTTACCTTCAATCAACTCTATTTGCTTAATAAAGGCTGGGATATCTTCTAAAATGGCCTCGGTTTGCCCGTATTTAGCGTCACTTGAAATAGCCGGTTTACTATCACCTCGGCCACGTAAATCAGCCACATAACATCTATACCCATGCTCAGCCAAAAAAGGGGCAAGTCCTTTATTGGAGTGCGTGTAAAAAATTTTACCATTTTCTACAGCTCCATGCATAAAAAATACGACAGGCCCTTGCTGATTTTCATCACTGATACGGCGTAAATGAAGTGTTTGTTGATCAGCTAAATTGATAATTATTGATTGCTGAGAAATTGCCACAGTTATTCCTTTTTATTATTTTCAACTCATCCTACCAGCAATATTAAATATACCAAAGGAAATGTCTGCACTTTACCCATCAGCATTTGTTACACTTACGTCATTATATCTGTTGTTAAAATGAAGCCATGAAAGAAAATAAAACACGTTCAAAATTACACCCTCGCAACCTACATAAAAATGGGTACGACTTCGATTTATTAACAACAGAGCACCCTGCTCTATTGCCATTTGTTATAACCACACCTGCAGGTACTAAAAGCATTGATTTTAGTGATAACAAGGCTGTTAAAACACTTAATCAGGCTCTTTTAAAAGCGCATTATAATATTGATTTTTGGGATATACCCGAGCATAACTTATGCCCGCCTATACCTGGGCGTGTTGACTATATTCACTACTTGGCCGACCTATTAAGTGATGATAATCAACAACAAACACCTCTAGGTAGACAAATTAAAGTGCTTGATATTGGCACTGGCGCTAACTTGGTTTATCCACTTACGGGTACAAGTGAATATAAGTGGCATTTTACAGGGACTGATATTGATGCAGCCTCAGTAAAAATAGCAAAGCAAATTGCGCAGTTTAATGGTTTAAAAATAACCCTAAAACAACAAAAAAACGCATCACATATTTTTAAAGGCGTTATTAATCAAAAAGATCTATACCACTTAACACTCTGTAACCCGCCGTTTCATGCAAGTGAAGAAGAGGCAAGTAAAGGCAGTGAACGTAAATGGAAAAACTTAGGAAAAACCCCCAGTAGCACGCTTAACTTTGGTGGTCATAATAATGAATTATGGTGCGAAGGCGGTGAAGTACAGTTTATCTCTAATATGATTAAAGAAAGCGAAGACTTTGCAGAACAAGTACTGTGGTTTACTTCGTTAGTCTCTAAAAAAGACAATATTGCAGCGCTTGAAGAAGTGTTAAAAGCTCACCCAATAGCACAGTATAAAATAGTTGATATGGCACAGGGTCAAAAAATTAGCCGCTTTATTGCATGGAGCTATTTTGATAAAGAAACTCGTGAACAAATATGTAGCGAGCTTGATTAAGCTATAAAAGGAAAAGCAAACCATGATAGATTTTCGCTCTGATACGGTTACAAAACCAACAAAAACAATGCGCGATATTATGTACAACGCACCGGTTGGTGACGATGTATATGGTGATGATGAAAGCGTTAACCAGCTAGAAATCTATGCGTGTAAGCGTTTTAACTTCGAAGCCGCACTTTATTGTAGCTCAGGTACACAAGCGAACTTACTTGCGTTAATGGCGCATTGTGAGCGTGGTGACGAATACATATGTGGCCAAAATGCTCACAATTATAAGTTTGAAGGTGGTGGCGCAGCTGTTTTAGGCTCCATTCAACCACAACCTATCGAAAACGATGCTGATGGCAGTATCCCTTTTAATAAAATAGCGGCGGCTATAAAACCAGACGATTGCCATTTTGCAAAAACACGATTACTCAGCTTAGAAAATACCATTGGCGGAAAAGTACTCCCGCTTGAGTACTTAGCCCAAGCTCGCGACTTTGTTGATATGCATAATTTAGCACTGCACTTAGATGGCGCACGTGCGTTTAATGCCTCTGTTGAGCTAAATATTGATATAACAGACATTACACAACACTTTGATTCAGTTTCTATTTGTTTATCAAAAGGTTTGGGGGGCCCCGTAGGCTCTTTATTATTAGGCTCACCAGCACTTATTAATAAAGCAAGACGATGGAGAAAAGTACTTGGTGGCGGTATGCGCCAAGCCGGAATGCTTGCAGCCGCTGGGCAGTTTGCACTTGAGCACAATGTAGAGCGCTTAAAAGACGATCATGAAAATGCACGTTATTTGGCTCAAAAGCTAAGTGAAATAAGTGGCTTTACTGTCGATATGACTAACACCACTAATATGGTTTACGCAACTTACGCTGGTAATATAAGCATTGAAGAGGTTGCTAAAGCCCTTAAACAACAAGGTATATTATTTAGCCCAAGCAAGCAGCTTAGGCTAGTAACGCATTTAGATATAACCCGCGAAGGTATTGATATATTTTTAAATGCTTTGTCGGCCCATATTTAACGCGGCTTTATAATGTTTGCGGCATACCGAGACATATCGGTCATTGCCGCCAATTTCTACTTGGTTACCATCGGCTATTGCTTCACCATTTTCATCGGTACGCAGTACATGGTTTGCTTTACGTCCGCAGTGGCATACAGTTTTAAGCTCAATTAACTTATCAGCCCACGCTAGCAAATATTGCGAGCCTATAAATAGCTCGCCTCTAAAGTCGTTACGCAAACCATAACACAATACCGGTATACCTAATTCATCAACTACATCGGTTAATTGCATTACTTGTTCTTTTGATAAAAATTGGCATTCATCAACCAATACACAATGGCGTTTTTTATCATTATTGAGTGATTGAATAAGATCAAAAACATCTTTACTAGCATCAAAAACATGCGCATCTGCTTGTAAGCCAATACGAGATGATACTTTACCCACACCTTGCCTATCATCAATGGCTGCGGTGAGGATCACAGGTTCCATACCACGCTCTTTATAGTTAAATGCCGATTGTAATAACGTGGTTGATTTACCTGCATTCATTGCAGAGTAGTAAAAGTATAATTGAGCCATTGCTGTGCCATTTTATAAAAAGTGCGCTTATGCTACCTTAATATTAAATTAATACCAATTTACATTAGCCCTTCATGTTTTAATAACCACCGTTTTCTATCCAAGCCTCCCGCATAACCCGTTAACTTTGCGTTAGCACCAATGATCCGATGACACGGAACAATAATACTAATCGGGTTTTTACCATTCGCAGCGCCTACCGCTCTCACTGCTTTGGGGTTGTTGAGTTGGTTAGCAATATGGCCATATGTTTGCGACTCCCCAAAAGGAACTGTTAATAACGCCTGCCATACACTTTGTTGAAATACTGTCCCGTTTGTATCAAGTGGTACCTCAAAAGTAGTGCGTTTTTTTGCAAAGTACTCATTCAATTGCGCAGCGCAAATAAGCACCGCTTTGTTAGTAACTTGCTCAAATGGCGTATGAGGGTGCTCAACTGGTGGATAAAACCCAACATAACTCACACCTTTATCGGTTGCTTGAATAATTATGTCGTCTATAGGGCTCGAAATTGATGTTTGAATGATCATTATAATTGCTGCCAAAGTTGAAACGTTAAATAAGAGCGAAAAGGAGCGCAATTAGCAGGTACGAAAGGGTTTGCCGCCGCTTGAGCTTTTTTAACACCTAAGTCGCCATCAAGTAATATATCGGGCTGGCTTTGCCCTCGCAGCTTTGCATAATTTACCGTCCAAGGACCAATTCCCTTTAAATTAAGCCATTCATCTAAATCATCATTTTGAGGATTTAGTGCACAAAATTGCGCTAAGTTATGCAGCGCATTTTTACGTGCTTGTGGCATTTTAAAAAATGCAAAATCACTATTAGCAACAATTTTAGCCGTAGGAAAATAAACGGCATCGTCGTCTTTTTCGCCTAATTCATCAACTAACTTTGTTACTAAATTATGCGCCGCAGTAACACTTACTTGTTGCCCAAGTACCGCCCTTATACCGGCTTCAAAGCTTGACCAAATTCCTGGAAGCCTGAGCCCCTCGCACACTGTAAATGCATTGTTTGTATTAGCACTTAAATGCGTTTCAATTAAATTAATATCGGCATCCAAATCAAGTACACGACGTATATTATTTATTACTGGTTGCAGATGACGCGTATTATCTATGTCAATAGACACCCTAAAGTGGTTTTTACTCGCTATAAATTCAGCGGTAAAGCTTCCTTTATATTCCTCACTTGCAAAAGTACGCCCGTAACTCGTTTGCGTTATCCACTCCATTGGTTTTATCAAACGCCTTTGTAAAAAACACTGCAAAGCAGGCCAATTATAAGGCGGCCTAAATGGTAAAGTTAATGTGAGTGTTGACGTTGGTTTTTTATCGCCACTGCGCAGCTTCGAGGGGGCTATATTTAACTGCTGTAAAAATGCATCATTAAAGCGCCTAATGCTTTTAAAGCCAGCGGAAAAAGCTATTTCTGTCATTGGTAGGTTTGTTTCTTGAATCAGTTTTTTAGCAAAATGGCATTGATTGAATAACCTGTATTGTGTAATAGACACACCAAAATATTGTTTAAATAAACGTCTTAAATAGCGACTACTAATACCTAGACGACCTGCTAATTTTTCGCAGTCATGTTCATCATTTTGATCTATTAATTGTTTTGCTCTCAACGCGGTAGTTTTTGTCCCCTGCCACGCTGCACTGCCAGGTGCACTATCAGGTCTACATCGAATACATGGCCTAAAACCATCTTGCGCTGCATTGTGCGCAAACTGATAATAAGCCACATTCTTTTCATGAGCCGTTGGTGCCGGACAAATTGGTCGGCAATATATTCCAGTGCTTTTAACCGCCACATAAAAAAGACCATCAAAACGAGGGTCTCGACTTTGACGTGCTTTTTGCCAATGTAAAAATTTCATAAACGGCTCTACAAACTAATTTAATAGAGCCTAGCTTATAGAAAATAAACTGTATTACTAGCCATATTCGGCACTTAACCAATAGCAGCTAAATAGCGATTTTGTACTTCAACCCAATTAACCACATTATAAAAAGCAGCAATATATTCAGGGCGTCTATTTTGATATTTTAAATAATACGCATGCTCCCACACATCAAGGCCTAATATAGGTGTATTACCTTCCATTAAGGGACTATCTTGATTAGTACTGCTTTGTATAACTAATGACCCATCAGGTGCTACACATAGCCATGCCCAACCACTGCCAAATTGACTCACAGCCGCTGCAGTAAACTTTTCCTTAAATTGATTAAAACCACCAAGCTGCTCATTAATTGCTTGTGCCATAATATCACTTGGCTCTCCTCCTCCGTGGGGACTCATGACTGACCAGAATAAGCTATGATTTAAATGCCCACCAACATGCTCCTGCACTGCTTTTTTTAAATCATTTGGTAAGCCATTAATCTCTCTCAATAACTTTTCGGCATCTAAATCAGCAAACGGTGTATTCGCTAAAGCAGCATTAGCTTTATTGATATAGGTTTGATGATGTAAAGTATGATGAATATGCATTGTTTTACCATCAATATGAGGCTCAAGCGCATCGTACTCATAGTTAAGTGCAGGCAAAGTAAAAGCCATAAATACTCCTTTTTCTTTTAAATTAGTGCAGTTGATTGTTTGTAGTACTCTCTGAGCATAAGCAAAAATTTACTTGCTCAATAAGTTCGGGTAAAGAGGGGTAACGACGTGCAAATGACACAAGCTCAGCTGATGTTTTAAGATAATGATGCTTACTTACCTTTTGTACATCGTAATGAGTGTGCTTAATAAGTGGAGATAATGATAAGTGAACTTCACATAACCATTTACATGCATTTTCAGGTTGCTGCATTGCAATATAGGTATCAGCTAAATTATGGGAGGCAACAACAAGTGCAGGAATACAATGTTCAATAGCATAAATGACATTAGTATTAATTTGCGCACATAAGAATTGTTGTAATAGATGGTCAGCGAGTGTTTTAGCTAATAAGTACTTGTCACGCGCTTCAAGTAGTGCACCTTGCTCAAAGGCATAATTGCCTTGCATGATGTTTGACTGCCAAGGGCTCAATGCTTGCTCAAGATAAAGTAAATCAGGTTGCTGCTGTTTTTGACCTAAGATCATAAAATCATCTATGCGTTTATTTAATATGCTATTAACTTACACACCATAAAACGCAAATGCAAATGATTTTCATTATCTATTTTGCAAAATTAATTAATTCATCTCCTGCTAATCGGTAAATAATCCATTCATTTTGCGCTTTAGCACCCATGCTGTCGTAAAAATCAATGGCCGGTTTATTCCAGTCTAAAACCACCCATTCAAACCGACCACAGTTATTGCTAATCGCTTTGTTAGCTAGGTGTTTCATAATTACTTTTCCTGCGCCTTTCCCACGGCTATCTGGACTTACGTATAAATCCTCGAGATATAAGCCATTCTTACCTAACCATGTAGAGTAGTTATAAAAATAAACAGCAAAGCCTATTGGCTCATCGCCATCCAAACAAATAATACTATGTGCTGTCGCCCCTTCACTAAATAATGTATCTAATATGGCTTGTTCATTTGTTTTTACTGCGTCTGGTTCTTTTTCATAAATGGCTAACTCGTTTATAAAATGTAAAATCGTTTTTGAATCACTTGGTCGCGCATCACGAATTTCAATTATTTCACTCATATACTTTATACCTCAAATATATTGTTCTAATTTATCTTTTAAAAAATCCAATTGTATTGGCTTGCTTAAATAATCATCCATTCCGGCAGCAAAACACCTTTGCTTATCTGCATCCATCGCATTTGCCGTTAATGCTATTATTTTAATATCTTTGTGTTTGTCGCCCGCTAAGCCATTTCTAATAGCTTTTGTGGCATCAAAGCCGTCCATCACTGGCATTTGGCAATCCATTAACACCGCTTTAAAATAACCTTGCCCATGAGTATTTAAAATATCAATAGCGAGCTGTCCATTTTCAGCAAGCGTAATATTACAATTAAGTTTTTTAAGCATTAATGTGGATACTTGCTGATTAATTGGATTATCTTCTACAAGTAATATTTGAATAGGTTCACCTAATTTTTCTTTTTTCAAAGATGAGATATAACCGGATGTAACCAACGGTAATGCTTCATCATGCTCATTATTTGTAATTACCGACAACGCTGAAATCAGATCCGCCGTTGTAACAGGTTTAGGGAAATAAGCTTGAAATCCAATGCTTGAATAACGCTGAGCACCTTCCATACCAGCAATACTCGTCATCATAACAAGGGGCATGTTTTTAAAGTCATCGTTTGCTTTTAAAGCCTTGCAAAGTCCAATCCCGTCCATGCCAGGCATTTGCATATCAAGCACTGCAATATCATACATTTTTAGATTACTGCTGATGCGGCTTTCACACATTGCAAGTGCATCATATGCATCGCATGCAAGCGCTACATGGGCGCCCCAATGCTCTAGCTGCTGGGATATAACAATTCTATTAGTCTCATTATCATCAACAACTAAGACAGATAAACCTTTTATATTTAGCTTTTGTATATAACGTTCTTTTTGCTCACTTTGGGTGACTTGTATAGTTACAGTAAATTCACTGCCTTGGCCTGCTTCACTTTTAAGTGAAATTTCCCCACCCATCAGCTCACACAGCTGTTTACAAATAGCTAAACCGAGTCCAGTGCCACCATATTCTCGCGTTGTTGAAGCATCTACCTGAGAAAAAGGTGAAAATAATTGATGCTGTTTTTGCTCATTAATACCAATACCTGAATCTTTTACTTTTATTTGTAGCACTAAGCCTTGTTCTACTTTATCTATTTGAGCACTAACGACAACTTCACCTTTACTGGTGAATTTGACTGCATTACTCAATAAATTAGTAAGAATTTGACGGATACGACCTGGATCGCCACACAATTGTGAAGGCTCTAAAGCGACTAAATCTAAGATAATTTCAATGCCTTTATCTTGAGCTGTAAAAGCTTGCGCAGCTGCAACCTCACCAATTAAATCACCCGCATTAAAATTAATACTTTCGAGCTCTATTTTACCCGCTTCAGCTTTAGAGAAGTCCAAAATATCATTAATAACCCCCAGCAATGAGTGAGCACTTGTTTTAGCAATCCCTACTTTTGTTTCAATTGGTTTTGATAAGTTTTCAAGCTCAATAAGCTCTAGCATGCCAAGTACACCATTCATCGGCGTTCTAATTTCATGGCTCATCGTCGCTAAAAATTGACTTTTAGCAACCGCAGCATCTTCAGCCTTAACGAGGGCAACACTAAGCTCTTCTGCTATTTTTTTACGGCGTTGCGATATAAGCGTACTTCCGACTAAGGTTGCTAATGAACGTAAATAAGTTTCTTCGTTTTGAGTCCAATAATGGTGTTCATCCACTTTTTCAGCACTCAAAATCCCCAAATTCCCATCGCCCGAAGAAATTACAACATCAATTAACGATTTAATATTTAGCGGCCTGGTGTAGTCATCAATAAACTCAGCTGTTGCAGGGTGCATATTTACATTATCAACCGCAATTAAGTTATGCTTGTAAATAGCAGAAAAATACGCAGGAAAGTCTTTAACTTTTAGCTCATCTTCCGTGCGAACCAGTCCCTCGCCTTTAGTATGTAAACTATGACGCACCATAGCATCACCGGCCTCATTAAAAATCCATAACGAAGCACGCTCTACATTCAATACCTCACACATTGATTTAACAACTAGTTTGTTCACTTCGCTTACATCACTACTTTGTACTTCAGGCGCAATGGTTAATTGGGCAAGATTTTTGTTATATCGGTTTGCTTTTTCACTTTCGATCTCTAAACGTTTATGAGCATCAATACTTTGAAATGAGCCAAATATACGTATGCATTCACCATTTTTAAATTCAGCTTGACCCATAGACTTAACCCACCTTTCTTTACCTTGATGGGTTAAAATTATCAGCTCAACACTCCAGCTTTCACCTAAAGTAACTGCATTTTCAAATAGCTTAGAGATTTTATCGCGATGTTCTCCCAGCTTGTAAAAATCTATTGCGGTCGCTAAATCGGGTTCATATTCATCAGGTACACCATGAATAACTTTAACTTCATCTGACCAATAAAGAGTATGGGCTTTTAAATCTATTTCCCACGCGCCAATTTGTCCCTGCTTACTCATTGATTCAAGTAAACTTTGCTGACGTTTTATTTTCAACTGTATATTGTAGCGCTCAGTAATATCCAATATAAAGCCATCAAGGTACAGAACAGTACCGTCAGAGTCATAGATTGCCTTACCCTTTTCATTAACCCATCGAACATAACCATTTTTTGCTATAATTCGGTATTCAATTGACCACGTACTATGCTCTTTAATAGATTGGTTAATTGATTTTTTTATATGATCAATATCTTCTTCATGAAGAAGATCAAAGAAACGCTTATTTTTATTATTAATAAAATCATCTGCGGCATAACCAGTGATATCTTTAGTTTGATCACTTAAATAAAGCATCGTCCATATTTCATCTGACTCGCAGCGATAAATAATACCGGGAATATTTTCAACAAGAGACGCAAACTGATCACGGCTGCTTTGTAGTTCAGACTCCGTTGTTTTTCTTTGAGTAATATCTACATGCGTCCCAATCATTCGTTTAGGTGAGCCGTCGCTATTCCATTCAACTACTTTAGCTGTATCAAGTACCCAGACCCAATGCCCTAACTTATGCTTCATCCGAGCTTCGCTAACATAAAAATCACTGCCGCCAGCTAAGTAGGTTTTTAATTTTAATTCTGATTCAACTAAATCTTCTGGGTGTGCATATTTATACCAAGTATCTATGCTGCAAGGTTCTATTTCACTAAGTGTATAACCAATGATTTCAGCCCAACGTTTATTAAACGTAACTTTGCTTGTACCTACATACCAATCCCAAATACCAACAGCGGTACTATTGATAACAAGTTCAAGTTGTGTTTTATGCTGTTCTAATTCAAATTCCTGTAACTTAAGTGGAGTAATATCAGTGCGAATTGCTATATAGCTTTGTGGTTTACCCTCATCATCTAAAAATGGCGCTATAGTGGTGTCCATCCAATATAAGCTACCGTCCTTTGATCTGTTACAAATTTGCCCATTCCAAACTTCACCACGCTTAAGCGTTGCATACATTTCTTCAAAAAAAGCATGTGAATGCGTGCCTGAATTTAATAACCGGTGATTTTGACCTATAAGCTCATATTCTTCATAACCACTTATTGCACAAAATTTTCCGTTCACAAAAACTATTGTTCCGTGTAAGTCAGTAACAGCAACAATTGCATGCTTATCAAGCGCTGATTTTTGCTCTGCTAATTGCTTAAGTGCAATTTGCAATGCAGCTCGTTGTTCTTGCAAAGTACTTTGCTGTTCTTGATTTACTTTTACAAGCTCATGCAGATCTTTTGAAAGCTGATTAAACTCAATACTGTCGTTTAAAATAGGGATTTTTACATGTTTCCCTCTAGTTATACTTTCAACAATATTAGTTAAACGAATTAACGGGCGAGATAATCTACGACCAAACCACCAAGACGAACATAAAATAAGCAGCAAAGATCCAGCATTAGTTAAAATAGCAAGCCGCTTATAATAGAGACTGCCTTGTAATGCTGCTTCAGCTGGTTTGGAAACTAATAGCTGCCAACCTTGCTGGCCTAAAAAATCAAGTTCATTAATGTATGCATAAAATATTTTTTCATTGTTATTAGCATAACTAAACACTTGTTTTGGTGCAGAGCTGTTTTGATTTAAAAGCGGTGGGGTAGCAACGGAAGCCCTTGTTTGCTTTTCGATTTTGCTATTGTGCAGTATAAAGAATGCAACACTCGTATTTTTTGCCTGTATTTTGCTTAAGTTGTTTAGCAGTCCCTGTAAGTTTACATTGGCTAGTAATACACTTTTTAGTTTATTTTGATCGTCAAATATAGGTAACGACACTATATGATGCGCATGTCCTTCAACCACCATAGAATGAAATAATGCTTTATCTGTTTTATTTTGTGCTATGAATAATTTAGTGAGTTCTGATTCTTGAATTTGATTAAATAAGGAAAGTTCTATTTTTTCTTTGTTAGGCAACACGTCAATGATTTCAATATGATTTATAAAATCATATTGTCTGACAAAATCATTTATTAAAGCGTGTTCCTTGGTTGGACTTATACTTAATTGCGACTTTAATAAATACAGATCATTAACTTGGTCTAAAAACCAAATTTCAGCAAATTGCTTTCCAATATTGCTGAGTTCATTTAGTTCGCTATGCGCATTTTGCTTAAGCGTATTATTTACATGCTGAAAACTAAACCACGTTAACAAGCACAACGGCCCTAATGCTATAATTATAAAGGTAATAATTAATTTACTTCGAACAGATTGTCCTTTACCTGTTAATACTCCAAAGTTTAAACCCTTATCCATGCTTATTGCCTAATAGCTTATAGTCATTTTATAGTGACTATATTAATGCATTAAATATATAAAGACGCAAGTTTTGAGCTATAAACGTCTTAAAAAATCGGTATTTAGCGTTATAACGTCAAATTAGCATTACAATAAAAAACATGCCAATAGGATTAATTTTTTGACTCCTTTGTCACTCTTGTAGCTGTTTTAAACTCCCCATGATATAAGCATTATTCAATAAAAGTGTTTTGAGAGCATTATGGCGCACGATCACTCACATAGTCATGTAGACGAAAACCAAAGCGATAAACAGCTCGCCGTTGCTGTTATCATTAACGTATTACTAACCGTAACCCAAGTTATTGGCGGGATATTTTCGGGTAGCTTATCGCTTATAGCCGACGCACTTCACAATTTAAGCGATGCTGGGGCAATATTTATAGCGCTCATTGCACGTAAAATCGGTAATAAACCAGCTGACGTAACTCATCATTTTGGCTATAAGCGCGCTGAAATCCTCGCTACTCTTTTTAATAGCACTACATTAATTATAATTGGCCTATATTTAATTTTTGAAGCCATTTCTAGCTATTTAAATCCGCAGCCTATTAATGGTTGGATAGTTGTCTGGGTGGCAGCAATAGCATTAGTTATTGATTTATCAACAGCGTATTTAACCTACCGAGCTGGTGCTAATCACAGCATAAACATAAAAGCGGCTTTTATTCACAACATCTCAGATGCAATGGCCTCTATTGTTGTTATTATTGCTGGCACTTTAATTATTTTATACCAGTGGTATATCGTTGATTTAATTGCCACAGTGCTTATTTCTGTGTATGTAATTTATCATGGTATTTTATTATTAAAGCAAAGCGGCAAAATTTTAATGCAAGCAGCCCCTAATAACATTGATACACACGCAATATCACATGCTATTAGTAATGAATTTAATATCGAATCGGTAGTCAGCATTAAGCTTTGGCAACTAGATGATAAAGAAAATTATTGTGAGCTTGTTGTTAGCACTCAACAAACAATTGATTTACCCGCAGTAAAAGGCTTCTTACACGACAATTTTAACATCGAAAATTGCATAATAGAAACCAGACCTATTGCAAATAAAAGCGCAGCATAATAGCGTAAATAATAAGCTAAACAAATACATAACTATTTAATTGAAAACATCTCGTATTATCATTTACAATATTGCTACTAACTTATAATGAGATACTGTTTTTGAAACTTTGGTTACGTAGAATTCATTTAGGCCTTGCCCTCATTAGCGGACTATTTTTATTAATAGTGAGCTTAACCGGTGCTGCTATGATTTATGCAAAAGACATACAGCACTTCATTCAGCCAGATAAATGGCAAGTTATTCCGCAGCCTCGTACATTAAACAATCAAAAATTGATAGAAAGCGTGCAAACGCAAACACAACAAAAAATTGTTTTTTTTATGCCCGAGCAAAATAAAGCATTAGCTTGGCAATTTAGATTGGCTAACAAGCACTACGTGAGTGTCAATCCTTATTCTGGAAAAATAATTCATAGCTATCAAACAACAGACACAATTTATGGCTTTGCTTTAGGCTTACATCGCTGGTTATTATTTGAAGATAGTGATGGTAAAAAACCATTTAAAAATTGGATGTCAGTGTGTGCATTATTACTTTTAATCAATGTACTACTCGGCTTATACCTATGGATAAAACCAAAAAACAGAATTAAGCGTTTAGCTATTAAGCCTAAAGCCAAATTTAGAGTGCTAATGTATCAATTACATACCGTACTTGGTGTTTACTTTTTTATACCGCTTGTACTTATTGCCTTTACTGGTATGGCATTTAATTGGAAAACACAAACTCAATCAGTATTAGAATTTGTAACGTTTAATAAAGTAGAACAAAGGCCCAAAGCGCCAAAAATAATAGCGCCTTCTCAAGCTGATATAAACTATAACGAAGCAATTAAAAATGCTGGGGATGTATTCCCTGATGGTCGATTATTTAGAATTTACTTACCTAAAAAAGCAGACGATGCCATTGCGCTCAGAATTCAAAACCCTGGTGAAAGCCATGCTTATAGTTGGGTATGGGTAAATCCATTTACAGGCAAAGTATTAAACTCATTTGACGCAAGTAAAGCCAACTTTACGACGCAAGCATGGAACTTTAAGTATAAATTTCACATTGGGGATTTTGCAGGCCCCATAGTGCAATTTATATGGTTATTGATTGCCCTTTCACTCGCATTTTTTATTGTAAGCGGTGTGTATTTTTGGTTAAAACGTCACAAACGAAAATAAATCTCATTAACACTTGCGTGATTAGTTGATAATAATTACCATTGCGAAAATTATTATCAACTAAGAGCTCTCCCATGTTAAAAACTTCGCTTTGCCTTATTGCTGTTGCAGTAAGTACTAACACGCTAGCAGATGAAAATAATAAAAATGAATACGCTTCTGAACAATTAGAACATGTCATTGTATCTGGCAGTCGTATCTCAGAAAGTATTGACGAAGTACCTGCCTCTATTACCGTTATTAATCAACAACAAATACAGCAGCATTTAAAAGTAAGCTCAGAACTGGGGAGTTTACTTGCGCAAATGGTTCCAGGACTTGCCCCAGATACAGGCAGCTCAAGTAATTCAGGACAAACGCTACGTGGCCGTGCGCCTTTAATAATGATTGATGGTGTACCGCAATCAACCCCTCTTCGTAACGGCTCTTTAGGCATAAAAACACTTGATGCAAGTGCCATAGCGCGCATTGAAGTTATAAAAGGCGCGACTTCTATTTATGGTAATGGTGCTTCAGGTGGCATTATTAACTACATAACAAAACAGGCTCGCAGTGATGGTAAGCCTGAAGGTGAAATAAGTATTTCAAGCCGCTTTAGCGCTATTAAATTAGCAGAAAGTGGCGGCGGTAGAATATCGGCAGCAGTAAACGGTAAGATCGATAAATTAAGCTACCTGTTAACGGCAAGCTATGAAGAAAACGGCGTGCAACGCGATGCACAGGGCGATATTTTAGGCTTACAATACGGTTTATCAGACTCTGAAACTCAAAATTACTTTACTAAACTAAGTTACGATTTTGACGACGAAAAGCAATTACAGTTTAGCTATAACTTTTACAGCTCACAGCAAAAAACTGACTTAGGTGATATTACTGGCGATGGCAATATAGGGGAAAAAACATACGCTATTCACGTACCTATAGAACTACAAAAGCAAGGTAAGCCGCAAGGACCCGATGGCAACGTTAATATTACTCTAAAATATGTTGACTACGCGTTGTTTGAAAACACACAAATGACCCTCGATCTTTATAAACAAGATATAGAAAACGTATTCTTTTTCTCCACTAACCTAGCTAACCTCGATGAAGGCTATACCGGTGGTCAGTCCGTTATTAAATCAGAAAAGCAAGGTGCAAGGGCTACATTTAATAGCCAGTTTGATTTTGAGAACGTAGCAGCCACCCTAATCTACGGCATTGATGCCTTAAACGATAAAACATCACAACCTTTGGTAGATGGCCGTGTGTGGGTGCCAGAAATGGATATGGAAAGTGTTGCTGGTTTTTTACAAACAAAATGGGTAATAAACGACGATATTATTGTAAAAGCAGGTGTAAGAAACGAAAGTATTGATTTGAGCGTAAGTGATTACCAAACATTAAAACTGTGTAGAACCCCTTCGCAATGCTCAGTCCCATTAAATGTGCGTGGTGATACCATAAACTATGACGCTACAACGTATAATGCAGGCATAAAATACAATTTAACAAATGCATTCAGCCCATTTTTTAGTTATTCACAGGGATCTGATATTTCTGATATTGGGCGCTTACTTCGCGCTGCAACCGTTGACGATATTGCACTTATTCAGACACAAGCATCTATAATTGACAACTACGAAATTGGTTTTACTTCACAGTTTGAAAACGTTCGTTTTGAATTTGCACTGTACAGAAGTACTTCAGAGCTTGGCACCAGTAATGAATTTAACGAAGTAACGGGTGTTTACGAACCCGTACGCGCACCGCAAGAAATATGGGGTTACGAAGGTTTAGTTAATTATACTATTAATCAAGATCTTAAATTAAGTGCTACATACAGCTACGTAGAAGGAAAAAATACTGAAGCGGATGAATATTTAGGGGCAAAACAAATCAGCCCACCTAAAGCCACTGCTAATTTAACATGGCAAACTAACGAAAAGTTATCACTTGCAATGAGTTTTTTATATGTAGGTGACAGAAAGCGCTTTGATAAAAATGCGCAAGGCCAATACTCTGGCGATCAGGGCCCTGTGAGTAGCTACAACACATTTAACTTAAGTGGCCAGTACAACGTTAACGCCAGGTGGAGTGGCTATTTTGGTATCGAAAACCTGTTCAATAGCGATTACTACCCTGCCCGCGCACAATCTTATACTTACGGCGGCTATAACATCAAAGGATTAGGCACGACGACTACCTTCGGTGCTAAATACCAGTTTTAATTAGCAATAGACTCAATAAATAGGCATCATCAGCATGCCTATTTATTTAAAAAAATAACATAAAAAGCAGTATATCAACTTATTATCTATAAATACCTCTAGTAATCATTCTCAGATACTAATACAAATAAAAAACTGTCCATAAACCAAGCAATAACGCAAACTTAAATAAGAATCAAAACCAATAGTAACACAATGATTTTTATAGAGAAAACTTGCAATTCATTCAATTTATACTACACTGCTTACAATTGAAATAGTTAAGGCGATTTATCATGAAAGGTAATCAAAAAGTAATCGATGCGTTTAATACATTGTTAGCTAACGAATTAGCAGCAATCGATCAGTATTTTATACACTCGCGCATGTATGACGACTGGGGTTTAAACAAGCTATACGAACGCCTTAACCATGAAATGGAAGAAGAAAAAGATCACGCAGATTGGCTTATTAAGCGCATCTTGTTTTTAGAAGGTGTACCAAATATGACTAAGCGCCGTGACTTACTTATCGGTAGCGATGTAAAAAGTATGATGCAAAACGATTTAACACTAGAGCTTGAAGTAGTAGCGTGTGTTAAAGACGTAATCGCAATATGTGAAGAACAGAAAGATTACCAATCACGTAGCATTTTAGAAAAGCTGTTATTTGATACCGAAGAAGATCATGTTTACTGGTTAGAGCAACAACTTGGTCTAATTGATAAAATTGGTTCTGAAAATTATCATCAAGCACAAATGGCTTAGTAGGAGCATATTATGAAAGGCGATAAAGACGTTATTGCGGCGCTAAATAAAGTACTCGCTAATGAGCTTGTTGGTATTAACCAATATTTTTTACATGCACGCATGTTTAAAGACTTTGGCTTCACTCAACTAGACAAAGCAGATTACAAAGTATCTATCCAAAAAATGAAAAACGCCGATCGATTAATTGAACGTATTTTGTTTTTAGAAGGCTTACCAAACCTTCAAGACTTAGGCCGATTACGTATTGGTGAAAACAGCGAAGAAATGATTGCTGCTAACATGAGCTTTGAACTCGATACGATTGATGAATTACGAAGCGCAGTTAAACTGGCTGAAAGTAAAAAAGATTATATTACCCGTGAAGCCCTTGATCACATTTTAAATGAACAAGAAGAGCAAATTGATTGGTTAGAAACCCAACAATTACTTATTAAAAATACGGGCATTAAAAACTATTTACAGTCTCAACTGTAAACAATAATTCAGCCATAAAAAAAGCAGCTAAAAAGCTGCTTTTTTTATATCTAAATTTTATACGTAATTAAGCAACTTGATCCGTTACATCCGCAATCTGAATAAGTCTGCGATTAAGGATCTTTTTAGTACAACCACAACACTTACCGCATTGGCTGCCCACTTTAAGCTCTTTAGTTAATTCACGCATGGTCGTTGCACCATCGTCAATTGTTTGCTCAATTTTTTTATCTGTCACACCGTGACATAGACAAATATACATGAATACAAACCACTCTCAATTACATTTAGTATGTGCATATTAATCTAAACGAAAATAGTTATCAATTATTTTATTGGCTAATATGTATCTTTTTTCAGCTTATGGCCAGCGCCACTTAAGTTGAGAATTCACGGCAGCTTGAGAATAGTTTGAATTTTAAGCAAGGTCTGGCGCACAGATTGAGATTTATTAGAGTCGACCTGAAATTTAAGTAAGGTTAGGTTTAGGTAAATATTTGAATGGTTGAAAATTAATGACATTAAGGCTTCAGAAGCCTTAATGTATTAGTACGGAATTTATGGGAAGGTGATTTCCGGTTTGTACCATGAGCAGACATTGGTAACACTCATATAAACGGCGATTTACTGCTCTTGTGAATTGTTCGTCTTAATGTTTTTGTTATGTGCGTATATATCAAGCGCCGCTTCACTTGCTGAGGTTATAGCTGCCACGCCACGCAAGGTGATGTCTACATCTAATTCTATGTACGAACCTAAATTAGTCGTAAACGCTGCGAAGCTGTCCTTTAACTCAAAGAGATAAATCTTTTGAAACGCTTTGCAACTCGAAATATTTTTCATTTTTGAAGATATGCATTCTTTGCTTAACCCAACCGCCGACTCATATTTTACTACCATTTTTTCTAATTGCGCTTTGTCGTCAATATTTTCAGCGAACGAGTAAAAACTAGCGAAATAAAAAACTATAATTACTAACTTTAAAATTCTAAACATAATATTCCTTTTCGAACATAACGAGACTGTAGAATAACTCCAACAACCAAATTAATTTAAAAACGAGCGCCTAAAATCAACGCTAAGCGTTTTTAAAGCATTAGGTAATGCATTTGGAACCCATAAAACAGGCTGTTTTTCTTAAAAATAAGTAATTCTACAGCCTCAACGAGCCTGTAGATTAACTCGTTTTTAAATTTGTTTTTATTGATAAACAAACCATAGCTGAGTTCCTATTTTGGTTCAATTGATTACTGTATTTTTACGCAGAATATAAAGAAGTATTTGATATTGTTTTAATTGGCGTTTTGGACGGGATTGCGGGGGCTTTAGTGGCTTTATTTTAGGTTAAAAGGACTTACCCTTCTTAATGCATCGTGTTTTGCAGCTTTTCTATATTATGAACAAGGCAATACAGTTGCCACTGCGCATTCACTTTCGCTTGACCCCGTAAGGTAAATTTATTCATACCTTTATTCACTGTAATATTCCGCTTTTTATTTAAAGGAAAGCAGGTTCAATACAGCCGAATCGTTTGCCATACTTTAATAAACAGCTGTCGCCGTCCGATTGTGCTCTCTATTTTTACTTTCACCTTATTAACATAGTTCAGCTTTTTGCGTGATTCATTATTTATAATAGTGCACTCTTCATACTGTTTTTGTTGGCTTTTTTCGTAATAATTAGGATGGGTGTCAACCTAATCTTCTTGCAGCCTCTAACCTTACTTGCTCAGGTGTCGGCGTTGTATCCCGTATGGCCCAGTATTTATAGCTGCTACGATGCACATTGAATACACTACATAGCACGCTAATTGGATAACGCTCTCGTTGATTTAATTTCTCAATTAATGAGAATTGTTCAGGGAGTCGGACATCAAGAGAGCGGTAGCCTTTTTTAATATATCCTTTTCTAATTCAATGCGTTGGATTTGCTTTTTAAGTTCGCGGATTTCAATTTGTTCGGGCGTCATTGGTGAAGCTGATGGTGACTGACCATTGCGTTCTAGCTTTAATTGAGTAACCCATTTACTTACGGTTGATTTACCCACCCCCATCGCTTTTGCTGCGTCTTCTTGCGTATAACCTTGGTCTACTACAAGCTGAGCCGTTTCTAATTTAATTGCCGCTGAATATGTTGCGCGTTTTAATTTCGTCATTTTTTCACCCAAATTTGTATGCTTATTAGCATAACATTTCTTTCTTAATGGGTGGCCAAAATCACTGTACCACTACAATATTATGAACAAGGCAATACAGTTGCCATTGGGCGTTCACTTTCGCTTGGCTCCATAAGGTCAATTTATTCACTGTAATGTTCCGCTTTTTATTTAAAGGAAAGCCGGTTCGGTACAGCCGAGTCGTTTGTCATTCTTTAATAAACAGCTGTCGTCGTCCGATTGGGCTATCTATTTTTACTTTCATTTTGTCTACATAGCTCAGCTTTTTGCGTGATCCATTATTTATAAAAATGCACTCTTCATACTGTTTTTGTTGGCTTTTTTCGTAATAATTAGGATGGGTGTCATCCTATTTTTTACTTTTGCTGCAATGTAGAAAGCTTAGTAGTAAATTTATGCTTTTCTAAGAGTTTAGGAAAGTGAACCTCCAAATCGTTTTTAATTTGTTCTGATTCATTAGAGATCCTAGATTCTCCTGACATACTAAACATACCGAGATCTAATTGAGAATGTATGTCACCAATATAAGTAATTTCATTAGGCTTGATAGTAAACCCACCACTTAAGTCCATATAGTAATTACCAAAAAGAATACGAAACCACTTATATTCACCGGCCGGCAATGCTACAACTTTTAAATCGTCTGCTTTACTGAGCACAAACTTAGAATCTTTTTTCTTCCCATCGGTTTGTGTAAATATGAACTCTAAATCTGCTAACAGAGGGTTGTTGTAACCATCCCAATTTGAATGAATTTTTGTTACAACTATTCCTTGATTGGATTCTAAACCTTGATCCGCTTTAATATTTTTGGTTGTACTCGCACACGCCGTTAAGAAAAGAAACGAAATGCATAATAATATTTTTTGATTGAACTTCATTGTTGATTACAACTCCTGTAAAGCTAACGTCTCAATAAGAGGCATGGTGAAGGAGCGCTGTGGTTGTTTGTCTTTACAACCGACTGTTACGTGTCCTTCTTAATTGGCTTGTATGGATAATAAACCCATAAATTAATTAATACTTTAACCAAGTTCGGGTAATGTGAGGCCCAAGCTTTGGCTGCAACCAAAGCCTTTTATACAGTAGTTCGATTGATTGATTGAAGGCTCCTCTATTGAGAGACCGATAACAAGAAAGAACGCTGTATAAACTCCAAGCATTAAACTCGGATAGTCAACGGGGCCTCGAGCCCGAATCGCAAGGCAGAGTCAGCTTATTATGAATACAAAAAATAATCAAAATGAAATTAACGTCGGTGTCGATACAGGTAAAACTCAACTCGATATTTACATCCGACCGTTAGATATATATTTCACCTTAGAAAACAATGACGGCGGCATTAAACACGCTATAAAAACACTAAAAAAGCACCCAATAACGCGTGTTACTATTGAA
>NZ_JANJGQ010000109.1:0-271 GCF_030847595.1 Pseudoalteromonas sp. 20-92 | reverse complement strand
TTCTAGGGTTTGAGTTCTATTGGGGCACAGATTCAAATGGTAAGCCACGACTTAGGCGACGAACGGCTGCGAAGAAGCAAAAGGCGACGCTGAGTGAATATTATCGATGGATCAAAGCAAGGTATTCATTAAAATTGAAAAGCTGGCTACCTCAATTGAGACGAAAACTGATAGGATTTAGAAATTACTTTGGTTTACCAGACAACAGCCGAAGCTTATCCACAATATATGACTATGTGCTACATAGTTTATATAAATGGTTGAACAGACG
>NZ_JANJGQ010000108.1:0-272 GCF_030847595.1 Pseudoalteromonas sp. 20-92 | reverse complement strand
AATCGATTAAACGATAAAGCGATTATCATTCGCTGGCATAAGCTCTGTAAAGGCACTGTACTTACGCAAAAATATGTACAAGGTGAAAAGCTAAGTAAAGCCGAACTTATCTTTTTCAATCAAACAGTAAACGACTACCGCGAGCGCCTATCAAGTATTAGCTGGTTTATGCGGTTGTTAAATGAAAACATTGCGCGCAGAGCAAATAAAGAAGATAACTGCACAGGTAGATTCTGGGAAGGCAGATTCACATCACAAGCATTATTAGATGA
>NZ_JANJGQ010000107.1:0-272 GCF_030847595.1 Pseudoalteromonas sp. 20-92 | reverse complement strand
GAAATACTCACCGAAGATATGGCGGTGATCACGCCAAATTTATTGCTTATTGAATGCCTCGTTCCGCAACTTAAACAGCTGATGTTGGCAATAACACGATTTGATGACGAAATTAAAACGCTTTATAAGCAACATACAGATCGCGCTATTTTTGATAGTTTACCCGGTGCAGGCCCACAATTAGCACCTCGATTATTAGCCGCTATGGGGTCAAATCGTGACCGCTATAAGTGCGCCGCTGACATACAAAAATACGCAGGCATTGCTCCAGT
>NZ_JANJGQ010000106.1:0-274 GCF_030847595.1 Pseudoalteromonas sp. 20-92 | reverse complement strand
AACCGAAGCACCAGTTGATGATAAAAAAGCCGCCGTTGCCGCTGCTATTGCACGCGCCAAAGCTAAAAAAGCAGCTACAGCCTTAGAAAATGCAGAGCCTGCCGTTAGTGAAGCGCCGCAAACCGAAACACCTGTTGATGACAAAAAAGCCGCCGTTGCCGCTGCTATTGCACGCGCTAAAGCTAAAAAAGCAGCTAAAGCAAATGAAGGTACTGAGCCAGTCGTTAGTGAAGCGCCGCAAACCGAAGCACCAGTTGATGATAAAAAAGCCGCC
>NZ_JANJGQ010000105.1:0-274 GCF_030847595.1 Pseudoalteromonas sp. 20-92 | reverse complement strand
CATCTCCCGTAATGAATACCGATCCAAATATCTCTCAATGACACTAAACCTTGTGACGCTAAATAGTCATTGCCTAGCGCAATGTTAATTCCTTTTGTTTTTGAGCTTCGACAAGGCCCTTTACTGGTGATACCACAGGCTATGGCGAGTCGTTCGCTAACACCCAGTTTTATTAAACTGCGTACTTTCGTGCGTGGTTTACGCCATTGCCGCCAGTAGCACATTTTTATCCTACGGCGGATCCAATGATCTAAATCCACCGTTAACTGATAAG
>NZ_JANJGQ010000104.1:0-277 GCF_030847595.1 Pseudoalteromonas sp. 20-92 | reverse complement strand
TAACCGTTTGATTGAAAAAGATGAGTTCAACTTTACTTAGCTTTTCACCTTGTGCATATTTTTGCGTAAGTACGGTGCCTTTACAGAGTTTATGCCAGCGAATAACAATCGCTTTATCATTCAGCCTATTTGCTTTCTTATCATCTACATACAGTACTAAATGGGTGTGATTACTCATTACGGCATAAGCACATATATCAATACAAAATACTTTAGCTAATTCAAGTAGTTTATCTTCAACCCAGCCTCTACGATGCTCGTAAGACTTCCCAGTAAA
>NZ_JANJGQ010000103.1:0-286 GCF_030847595.1 Pseudoalteromonas sp. 20-92 | reverse complement strand
CCTGAGAGCGAACTGAATACCAATAAAGCACATCAAGCATTTTTAGACACGCTCGAACAAATATTACCTGAAGGATGCATGCCAATCATTGTGTCAGATGCTATCTATCATGCCCCATGGTTTAAAATAGTTGAAGAAAAAATTGGTATTGGATAGGGAGAGTAAGAGGGGCGAGTATCTCTCTCCCAAGATAAGCAAGAATGGAAAATCAGTTATCAATGGTTTGCCGATGCGCGTATTGGTAAGGCTGATAACCTTGGCTCAATTTATTATGGTAAAACGGCAA
>NZ_JANJGQ010000102.1:0-286 GCF_030847595.1 Pseudoalteromonas sp. 20-92 | reverse complement strand
GCTTATGATTCCATGTGTAGCCTTTAACATTGCGTAAATATAAAAAACATAAACCGAATCCCCAATTACGCTGACATGTTTCACTTATCATGAAAGTACGACAGGCTAAGACAATACTCATTTTATTTGTGCTAACGACTTCATGAGCCAAGACTTTGCGCTCAGAAGCCTTTACCACTTTTTTGCCATTGCCTCTTGAATGACCTCAGATTTTAGCCGCTCTTCAGCATACATTTTCTTTAAACGGCGATTTTCATCTTCAAGCTCTTTCATTCGTGTCATTAAA
>NZ_JANJGQ010000101.1:0-288 GCF_030847595.1 Pseudoalteromonas sp. 20-92 | reverse complement strand
CATAACAGCGTAAGCACATACATCAATACAAAATACCTTCGCTAATTCAAGCAGCTTATCTTCAACCCAGCCTCGTCAATGCTCGTAAGATTGACCAGTAAAACGGTCTTCTCCACATAAAAATGCACGACGAACACAGCGTGAAATACAATGGTAATATTTTGTATCAACCAAACTTATTTGACGCTTTCTTGCGATAGCCATGAGACACTCTGCTTGTTTTTTACACTAAATAAAGCCTAGTACTTCTTTTCATAAAGTGCAAAATTTAGAGTGGGTGTCTGTTCT
>NZ_JANJGQ010000100.1:0-289 GCF_030847595.1 Pseudoalteromonas sp. 20-92 | reverse complement strand
AGTTTTACTGAGTAGTTTAAGTTTTATGCCAATAGCTTTTCGCAGTTACTGATATTCGCTCGCCGCTTTCGCTTTAAGTTTTCACAATAACTTTCTTGTGAACTTGGCCTGCCTACTGCACCATGAAATACACGCGTAAATTGTGTGGTGAGTTTTAACCAGTTTTCGGGGGATATATTCACTCTTTCGAGTAAGGGTAGGTGCGAACTTTCAATATAACCGCGTTTATCCTCTCGTATACAACGCCCTGTTAATTCAACAAGTTCAAGGTACGATTTAAGCTCAAACG